>JALWSI010000174.1 GCA_027080315.1 bacterium
GTACATACCCATGAGGTATGTTGATGGCATCTTTGAGGCTGTAGAGAGGGGACAGGTGGATTTCGGGGTTGTTCCTTTTGAGAACTCCACAGAAGGGGTGGTGAGCCACACCCTGGATATGTTCCTTTCCTCTGAGGTGAAGATATGCGGGGAGGTCTATCTTCAGGTGACCCATAACCTTCTCTCTCTCTCAGGCTCTCTGAACGAGGTTGAGGTGATCTACAGCCATCCCCATGCCACTGCCCAGTGCCGAAAATGGATCACCTCTGCTCTGCCAAGGGTGCGCATAGTAGATATGCCCAGCACAGCAGAGGCCGCATTGAGGGCCAAAGAGGATCCCAAAGGTGCTGCCATTGCCAGCGAGATGGCAGCGGGGCTTTACGGACTCAAGATAGCCGCAAGAAAGATAGAGGACCTTTCTGAAAACTACACCAGGTTTCTCGTGCTGGGTATCCAGAGCGACGAGCCCACGGGCAACGACAAGACCTCGCTTCTGGTGAGCATCTCTGATGAGGTTGGTGCTCTTCACAGGATTCTTGAGGGGTTTGCCCAGTACGGCATAAACCTTACCAAAATAGAATCTCGCCCATCGCGTTTGAGACCCTGGGATTACGTCTTTTTCATAGACCTTGAGGGTCACTGCAAAGACGAGAATGTTGCAAGGGCCCTGGCCCATGTTGATAAGTTGTCCCTTGCCACAAAGGTGCTGGGGTCGTATCCTGTCAAGAGACCAATAACCCCTTGAGGTTATAGAACAGGTTTGGAGGAAGGTATGAAGAGAAGCAAGATTTTCAGGTCTCTAATCCTAAGCGTTTTGATTGGAGCCGTGGTGGTTACGGTGTTGCCCATAACAGGCACCACCGCTGGCAAGAAGAACCAGAGGGAAGAGATCTACAAGAAGCTCAGCGTTTTCACCCAGGCCCTGACCTACATTGAGAAGAACTATGTGAAAGAGGTTGATCCTCAAAAGCTCATATACGGTGCCATCAAAGGCATGGTGGCAGAGCTTGACCCCCACACAACCTTCATGCCCCCTGACTTTTACAAAGAGATGGAGATTGAGACCAAAGGGGAGTTTGGTGGTTTGGGTATAGAGATCACCATGAAGAAGGGTATTCTCACCATAGTCTCTCCCATTGAGGGTACACCAGCTTACAAAAAGGGATTGAAGGCTGGAGACAAGATAATAGCCATTGAGGGCAAACCCACAAGGGGCCTCACTCTTATGGAAGCGGTTAAGAAGCTGAGGGGCAAGAAGGGAACCAAGGTGACCATAACCATCCAGAGGGACGATGAGAAGCCCTTTGATGTCACCATAGTTAGAGACATTATCAAGGTTAAAAGCGTCTCTTACCGTATGGAGGATCCAAAGGCCAAGATAGGCTATGTCAGGATACGTTCATTCCAGGAGAAGACCTCTAAGCAGCTTGATAAGGCTCTTAGTGCTTTGGAAAAGCAGGGGATGAGAGCCCTTGTTCTTGATCTCAGAAACAACCCCGGTGGGCTATTGAGCCAGGCTGTTGGAGTCTCTGATAGATTCTTGGGGAAAGGCAAGCTGGTGGTGTCAATAAAGGGGAGAAACGGTGCCAACGAGGTGAAGTTTATGGCCCACAAAGAGCATACTTTCCCCTATCATCCCATGGTGGTTCTGGTGAATGCCGGCAGCGCCAGCGCCTCTGAGATCGTTGCAGGTGCCCTCCAGGACTGGCACAGGGCGGTGATTGCCGGTGAGCGTACCTTTGGCAAGGGCTCGGTGCAGACGGTGTATCCTTTAAGCGACGGTTCTGCCTTAAAGCTCACCACTGCTGCCTACTACACACCCACAGGCCGTTCCATCCAGGAAGAGGGGATAATCCCTGATGTTGAGATTCCCTCCGATATCACTGAGAAGTCTGAGGGCAACAAGACAGTGATCCGTGAAGAGAGCCTTAAACACCACTTTGCTCAAGGGGTGATAAAGCCTGAGAAGAAGAAGGGTAAAAAGGGTGAATCCCAGAAGAGCCCAGAGGATAAGCTGAAAGACTACCAGCTGAAGTACGCCTTGGAGTTCCTGAAGGGCTGGCTGCTGATCAACAACAAGGAGATCTTTGGCGGAGAAAAAGCTGCCCAAAGGTAGTTCAAAGAAGAGCCCCTCCCCCTCTTCAAAGGGAGGGGCCTCCCCTTCCAAAAAGAGAAGGAGCACCTCATCCCGGACCAGAAGGAAGAAAGGGTCTCAGGCGTTTCCTATATTCATAGCTGCCTTTATGGGCTTTCTTGTGGCCTTGCTGCTTGTGGGCGGTTTTTTCGTCTTCAAAAAGCACCGCACTTCTCCAGCTCCAAAGGTTGCCACCATGGCCGACTTTCATCCCTCCCCCAAGATTCGGGTTATCATGGGCAGGGTTCATGCCCTTGTGAAGTCTCTTCAGAGGGAGATGGGAGACAAGGTCGTTACCCTTGTTGACTCTTTCTCTTACTACCAGTGCACAGACAACCGTTGCTGGAGAGTTGAGACCGCCACCTATGTCACCGATCTTGCCCCTACCAAGATTCTATCTGAGCTCAGAAGGTCCCTTAGGACCACCCAGGGACTTGAGGACGTTAAGATTGAGAGCAGTTCCTTCCAGTGGCTTAGGGGAGAGGGTCTTTCGGTCTCTTTTCTCTTCAAAGGACAGCTTGTTGGCAGGTACACCTTTGTGGAGATTGAAAAGGATGAAGACAGAGAAGAGGCGTTGCAGTTTAAGCCCTTCTTGGAGCCCAATCTTTCCCAGCACCCCGGTAAAGAGCCCCCAATGGTTGCCATTGTGATAGACGACGTGGGCTACACGAGGCAGGCAGCTGATCTCTTCCTGGGACTGCCCTTTCCCATCACCGTCTCAATAATACCCTTCACCCCCTTTGTGCACTATGCCATTGAGAAGGCCCAAAGATCGGGAAAAGAGGTGATGCTTCACATCCCCATGGAGTCTGGCGGCCACAGGGAGGCTATTGAACGCATGGAGTCACGAACCAAGGGCATGCTGAGGGTCTCAATGTCAGACGCTGAGATACTCGCCATGCTTCGCCGTGAGATTGCCGCTGTACCAGGTGCCATTGGCGCAAACAACCACATGGGATCAAAGTTCACATGCAACAGGCACAAGATGAAGGTTGTGCTCAAAGAGCTTAACCGCCACGGGCTCTTCTTCTTAGACAGTCTCACCTCTTCCCGCAGCGTTGCCTACAGGGTTGCCAGAGAGATGGGCATGCCGGCCTTAAGAAGGGACGTCTTCCTTGATCACTCACACACCAAGAAGGCCATGAACAGGCAGTTCAAAAGGCTTGCCGCCATTGCCCTTAAAAGGGGGTACGCCGTTGCAATAGGCCATCCCCTTTTGCCAACATACACCATGATAAAAGAGGGGGCTTCCAAATTGAGGGAGATGGGTATAGAGATTGTGCCCATATCAAGGCTGTTGAAACGAGTTGAAGGAGCGAAGAATGGGAGAAGTGGTTTTCAAAAGGCCAGAGAGCTTAACCAATAAGCCCTTTCACTTTTGTCCTGGTTGCCACCACGGAATAGCCCACAGAATTGTGGCCCAGGTGATTGATGAGCTGGGCATAAGGGAGGACACCATCGGCATAGCACCGGTGGGATGCGCGGTATTTCTCTACGATTACTTCAATCTTGATGTTAGCGAGTCGCCCCACGGCAGGGCCCCGGCGGTTGCCACAGGCATCAAGAGGTGTATGCCCGACAAGGTGGTCTTCTGCTACCAGGGCGACGGAGAGATAACCGCCATTGGCACCGCAGAGATCGTTCATGCTGCAAACAGGGGCGAAAACTTCACGGTGATCTACATCAACAACGCGGTTTACGGGATGACCGGAGGCCAGATGGCTCCCACCACCATTGTGGGGCAAAAGGCGTCAACCTGCCCCTACGGCAGGGATCCCCAGAACTCTGGCTATCCCATCCGCATGTCTTAGATGCTTGCTACCCTTGAGTCTCCTGCCTTTCTGGCCCGGGTTGCCCTAACCAGCCCTGCAAGGATCAAGAAGGCGAGGCAGGCTGTGAAAAGGGCTTTTCAGATGCAACTGAACGAGATGGGTTTCTCTATGGTTGAGATCCTCTCTGCCTGCCCCACCAACTGGAGGATGTCTCCCCAGCAGGCCAACAGGTGGATAGAGGAAGAGATGATGCGTTACTTCCCCCTTGGGGTCTTCAAGGATAGGGGTTAAAGAATGAACGGCGAAAGAGGAATAGACATCTTTATTGCAGGCATAGGTGGGCAGGGCGCCCTGACTGTGGGAAACGTACTTGCCACTGCGGCGGCCAACCAGGGGCTTCACACCACTTGGCTTCCTATCTACGGGGTTGAGAAGAGGGGAGGCGAGGCCACCTGCACGGTGCTTCTCTCAGAGTCTCCCATAGAGGCTCCTGTTGTTGGCAACCCTTCAACGGTTGTTATACTCCACCCCAAGATTCTACACTACGCCGAAAAGGTGAGAGTCAAGGGCAGACTGATTTTGAACACCTCTTTAGTTGATCCATCTGAGGCTGCCAGAGATGATGTTGAGATCATTGGCATACCTGCCACAGAGATGGCGGCTGAGCTGGGCAGTGAGCAGGCTGCAAATGTGGTGCTTTTGGGGCTACTGGTTAAACTAAGCGGCATTCTCTCCCTTGACTCCGTTAGAGAGGTTCTTGAGTCAAAGCAGAAAGACGATAGACTGAAAGAGATAAACAAGAAGGCCCTTCAGGCTGGCTACGATTTCGTGGACTGAGGGTTGAAACTTCTCTTTTCGTGCATCGCCCTGGGGCTGCTGCAGGGATTAACAGCGTTTCTTCCGGTTAGCAGCTCGGGGCATTTGGTGATGCTTCAGGGGTTGTTGGGGTTCAAGGAGAACCCCGTGGCCTTTGATCTACTGTTGCACCTCGCGACCCTGGGGGCGGTGTTTCTCTACTTTCGCAAAGACCTTTGGCGTCTTACCCTTTCGCTATTTCCCCCTTATTCAGAGAGGGTTGAAGAGAGAAGGCTGGTGGGATGGATACTTATTGCCACGGTGCTAACCGCTGCCATAGGCCTTGGCCTGAAGCATCAGGTTGAGGTACTCTTCTCCACTCCAAAGTGGGTGGCAGGGGCCTTGCTCTACACGGGCTTGCTTCTTTTTGTGGGAGACTGGGTTGAAAGCGGCAGGGTACGCTCTGAAGATGCGGGTCCCTGGCGTAGTCTTATGGTTGGGCTGTTTCAAGGGGTGGCAGTTTTCCCAGGGGTTTCGCGCTCGGGCTCCACTGTGGTTGCGGGGATACTAACCGGCATGAGCAGAGAAGAGGCTGGCAGGTTCTCGTTTCTTCTTGCGGTTCCAGCCATTCTGGGGGCTGCTGTCTTGGAGGCTCCCCATATCTCAAGTATCCCCTCCAAGCTCTTTGTGCCCTACCTTGCAGGCATGGTGGTGGCCTTTGTTGTAGGCTATGCCGCCATAGCGGTCTTTTTGAAGGCCATAAAGACCCGTTCACTTAAGTGGTTTGGACTTTACTGCTGGGCAGTGGCCTTGGCGGGGTTCTTTCTCTTTTGAGGCTATTGTAGCCGGCAAGGCTTTGGTCTTCACTAACCCTAACCCTTTAGTGTTTTGAAAGGTTTTATTTTGATAAGGCTTAGTTCTTTGTTGAAGAGCGTTTTGAAAGATGGTATGTAGCAATTTGTGAAATCTGAGATTGGAGGAGTAGCAATGCATAGGTATTTTGAAAAATTGCTGGTGGCAGTGGTGATTGTGGGAACGGTGGTATGGTTCTATTCGCTTTTGGGGATTCCGGATGCCCAGTCCGTAACAACATTACCACCCGTGATGGATACCCTAACAGTGGACGGGAACATCCACGGCTGCGGAACAACCGCGGGCACTAACCTGGTCTTTTACAGCCACGTTATTCCATCTCCAGGAGGAAATATTAGCAATACTCACTTTCAATGGGATTTTGATGGCGATGGTGTAACAGACTGCAGCACAGACTGTGCTACAACTGTAGGAGCCACATGCGCTACGAGCACCGTTATGCACGCTTACGCTGCAGGTATCTACAGCGCCAAGGTTAAGGCCTGTTATTGCTCCACTGCAGTGTGCACAGAGAGGGAGATACTGGTTGCAGTGGCGCCAACAGGAGGCAGCGCCGCCGTCATTATGAACCCTTTAGACCCCACCCACCCGGAGTGGATTGGGGTGTACGTGGATAAGGGACAAATATTCGGGATGGACCCGGGCACTCCCGGCGCGCCTGCGGGGGTGACCCCCCAATACCTGCTGGCGTACGGGGTGGATCTGTCAGGATACCAGGGGGTTAGCCTTCAACCGGGAAGGAAGGTAAGGAATGGGGCAGGAACAGGTGAGACCGTCACCGTTCACGCTGGTCCCTTTGACCTTAATCAGAACACCGTCTTTTACAAAGAACTCAACGGAGGCTGGCAAGATGTCTCTTCTCTCGTCACAATAGACTGTTCCACAACTGGCATCGTGCACTTCAGCGTGACAGACAACGGCGAGCTGGATGGATGTAGTACAACTGACATGATCACCGATCCCCTCCTTATCGGGATTTCCCAACCTGTTGCTACATCTCCTCCCAATCCCCCCTCTGATGTTTCTGTAGAGGCTGTTGGGGGATGCGAGGCCGGATGCGTTGCGAGTGTTACCCTTAGGTGGAAATTTGTTTCTGGTGCAGATGGTTATCTCATCTACAATGCCGATACCGGTCAGCTTGCCAAATGGGTGAAAGACGGCACCGCCACAAGCTACACCTTCCACAATTTGCCCTGTGGGCAGATCTTCCACTTCTACCTCAAGACCCACAGCTACGCGGGCAACTCACGGCCCAGCAAGACCGTGGCGGTTGAGGTGCCGGCCTGCTCTGGCAGCGGTGGTAGCGGCAACGCCGCTGTGAGCCTTGTATGGCCTTCAGACAACAGCGCAATAAACTACGACGACTTTTCTGCTGCGGACTACCTCGTGGTCTTTGCCTGGAACAAGGTTGATAGCGCCAAAGGCTACCTGCTGAGCCTTGAGCTTGATGACGGTAGTGGCTCATCCATAACCGGCCAGGTGGTGTTCTCTGGCGACAACGGCCTTATTGAGGCAGGAAACCTGGTGGGCATCTACTTTAAGCTGGATAAAGACGGATGGAACGCCCTTGTGCCCTACACTGTGACATGGCAGGTGAGCGCCTTAAGCGATCCCAACGACCTGAGCAGCATCTTGGGCACCAGCGAGAAGTACAGCTTTACATTCAATCCAGCGCCGTAGATTAAAGTAGGTTTCAAATACCAAAAAAGCCGCCCTTCCAAAGGGCGGCTTTTTTCGTCAGTGCCATTTAGCCGTGGTTAAGCCTCTTCTTCACCAACGGAGAGATCAGAAGAGCTATGGCCAGGGGTAGCATCACCAGTATGGGGAGTATCCTTAGGGCACCTTCTACCTTCATAAGCCCTACCCTGTATCCTATGTATGAGTAGAATATGGTGGTGGGGAATATTCCCACGGCGGTTGTCCACAAGAATGTCCAGGGAGAGATGGAGGTCAGGGCCAGAAGGGGATTGAGAATGAAGTAGGGAAGAGCAGAGGTGAAACGCAACACCAGGATGTACCGCACCCCGTGCTTCTTGAGCTGATCCTTCACACCGTTCCATCTCCCCTCAAGCCGTCGGGCAACCATGCCTCTGAAGAGATAGCGCACCATGAGAAAGGCGAGGAAGGCCCCCATGGTAGAAGAGGCTCCTGCCAAGAGGGTTCCTTTCCAGAACCCAAACATACCTCCTCCCACCATGGTCAAGAAAAAGGTGATTCCCGGCAAACAGAGAACAGCAGCCAGCAGATAGATTAAGGTGTAGATGAGAGCCGACTTAAAGGGATGGGCGTGAATAAACCTGTGAAACTGAAGGCTGTGGGTGCGAACCTCCTGATAGCTGAAAAGCCTGTCTCCACCCAGGGCATAAAAAGAGGCCACTGCTGTTACCAAGGCTAAAAGAAGAACCGTCTTTCTGATTGAGATTCCAGCGGGGAACATCACCATAAGTTATTCATCTCCCTCTCCTTCTTCGTAGGTTGCTCGGCTTGCTCTTTCTCTTTACCTGTCCCACAACCTCGGGCTTTCCTAAATAACCCACAAAGGGCTCTTTCACAAACCCTGTTGTCTGCTGATGAGGCTCGTTTTTATCTCCTGATAAATTAAATATGCTATTTTATGATATTTATAGACTAAAATCATTTCTAATCAAAGTCTAATTCCTTGAAATAATTGACTATGTTTGCACGAAAAATTTTTAAAGAAAATCCGCTTTACCCACTTGCCAAACTGAGGGCTTATGCTTAAATTTGGCAACCGAAATTGGCACTCAGGAGTAGTGAGTGCTAATAAATCTTAAGGAGGAGGGAGTTTAGGTATGAAACTCAGACCGCTTCACGATCGGGTTCTTGTTAAGCCTTACGAGGAGGAAGAGGAGAAGACCAGCGGCGGGATCATCATTCCCGATACCGCCAAAGAGAAACCCCAGAGGGGTAAGGTTGAGGCCGTTGGAGAGGGTCGCATACTTGAGAGCGGCGAGAAGGTTCCCATGTGCGTTAAGGTTGGAGATGAGGTGATCTACGGCAAGTATGCCGGCACAGAGATCAAGATTGAGGGCGAAAAGTACCTCGTGATGCGCGAGGATGACATCTACGCCGTTGTAGAAAAATAACGAGAAAACTTAGAGAGAAGAAGGAGAGAGAGCCATGCCAGGAAAGGATTTGAGATTCAGCGAAGAGATCAGGGCCAACATGTGCGAAGGCGTTGAGATGTTGGCCAAGGCCGTGAAGGCCACCCTTGGACCCCGTGGTCGCAATGTGGTTATTGAGAAGAAGTTTGGTGCTCCTCTCATCACCAAAGATGGAGTGACCGTTGCCAAAGAGATTGAGCTTGAAGACAAGTTCCTGAACCTTGGTGCCCAGCTGGTGAGAGAGGTTGCCAGCAAGACCTCTGATGTGGCTGGTGACGGAACCACCACCGCCACGGTGCTGGCAGAGGCCATCTACAAGGGCGGTCTCAAGAACATCACTGCTGGAGCCAACCCCATGAGCGTGAAACGCGGCATTGACAAGGGCGTGGAGGCCATGGTGGAGGAGCTCCGCAAGATGAGCCGCGAGGTTCAGGAGAAGAAAGAGGTGGCCCAGGTTGCTGCCATCTCTGCCAACAACGACAAAGAGATCGGCGATCTTATTGCCGACGCCATGGAGAAGGTTGGCAAAGACGGCGTGATCACCGTTGAAGAGGCCAAGGGCCTTGAGACCACCCTTGAGGTTGTTGAGGGTATGCAATTTGACAGAGGATACCTCTCCCCCTACTTCGTCACCGATCCCGAGAAGATGGAGGCCGTCTTTGAGGATCCCGTAATTCTGATTCACGAGAAGAAGATCAGCAACATGAGGGACCTGCTGCCCCTGCTTGAGGAGGTTGCAAGGTCAAGCAGGCCTCTCTTGATCATTGCCGAGGATGTGGAGGGCGAGGCCCTTGCCACCTTGGTGGTGAACAAGCTGAGAGGAACCCTCAACGCCTGCGCGGTGAAAGCACCCGGTTTTGGCGACAGGCGCAAAGAGATGCTGAAAGATATCGCCATTCTCACTGGCGGTCAGGTGATCTCCGAGGAGCTTGGTATCAAGCTTGAGAACGTTAAGTTCACCGACCTTGGCAGGGCCAAGAAGGTGATTGTTGACAAAGAGCACACCACCATAGTTGGCGGCGCCGGTGACTCTGCTGCCATTGAGGGCAGGGTGAAGCAGATCAAGAAGCAGATTGAGACCACCACCTCTGACTACGACCGCGAAAAGCTTCAGGAGCGCCTGGCCAAGCTGGTTGGTGGTGTGGCAGTGATCAAGGTGGGTTCTGCCACCGAGACCGAGTTGAAGGAGAAGAAGGCCAGGGTTGAGGACGCTCTCAACGCCACCAAGGCGGCGGTTGAAGAGGGAATCGTGCCAGGTGGTGGCGTAACCCTCATCAGGGCATCCCGTGCCTTGGACAAGGTTGAGACCAGCGATGACGACGAGAAGATCGGCATTGAGATCCTCCGTAAGGCCGTTTGTGAGCCCCTGAGGCAGATTGCCGAGAATGCCGGTTACGAGGGCTCTTTAGTGGTCCAGGAGGTTAAGGCCAAAGAGAAAGACACCATAGGGTTTGACGCAAACGCCCTTGAGTATGTTGACATGTTTGAGCGTGGAATCATTGATCCTACCAAGGTGGTGCGTTCTGCTCTTCAGAATGCCGCCAGCGTGGCAGGGCTTATGCTCACCACCGAGTGTGGGATCGTTGAGATTCCTGAGCCTGAGAAGGCTCCTATGCCTTCAATGCCTGAATACTAAACCCCCCACACACAACACTTCCCCAGATTGTGCCCCCGATCTTGCAAGGGTCGGGGGCATTTTTTTATCTTAAGGCCATGAGTAGAAGGCCAATGCTTACCCTGCTAACCGACTTTGGAGACTCAATCTATCCGGCCCAGATGAAGGGGGTGATTCATTCCATCCTTCCAGAGGCCAATGTGGTGGACCTCTCTCATCATGTTCCCTTCGCAGATATTAAACAGGCCTCTTATGCTCTTCTCTGTTCTTTTCGCAGTTTCCCCGTGGGAACAGTACATATCTGTGTGGTGGATCCCGGAGTGGGAAGCCGTAGGGAGGTGTTGATTCTGCACCTTTCTGGCCACACCTTTGTTGCACCTGATAACGGGTTATTGTGGCCCCTGTGGGAGAGGTTTGCAGCAAGGGTCTTTCATTTAAGAGAGTTTGATTGCTTCTGCCTGCCCCAAAGCCTCACCTTTCATGGGAGGGACGTATTCGCCCCTGTTGGGGCCTGGATTGCAAAGGGGGTTCCTCTCATAACCATTGCTGAGCCTGTGGATAAACCTGCGGTGACTCTTGGCCTGCCAGAGCCACAGGTTCAGGGGAATGTGCTCACAGGAGAGGTGGTTTTTGTGGATCCCTTTGGCAATCTCATCACCAACATTGAGCTAACCGGGCTTCATAAGAAGGTAGAGAGGGTGGTTCTGGAGGATCACACCATTGAAGGGCTGGCTAACTCTTACCTTGAGTGGAAGGATAAGGGTTTGGGGGCAATAGAGGACAGCTGCGGTTTTCTTGAGATATTCTCCTATCAGGGAAGCGCGAGGGATCTTACCGGGGCGGGGGTGGGTTCTAAGGTGCAACTCTTTTTATCTTAGCCTATTTTGGTGCTCTAACGCCTTGACTTAAGAGGGCGATTGAAAGAGAAGGGTTCTCAGGGGAGGGGGATAAAAGGAGGAGCAGAGTATGGCCTTTCCCGTTCACAGGATGAGAAGACTTAGAGGCTCTGATGCCATTCGCAGAATGGTGAGAGAGACAGTATTGAGGGTGGATCAACTTATTCAGCCTTTTTTTGTTGTTGAGGGAACCGAGGTTGCAAATCCAGTCTCTTCCATGCCAGGGGTTTACCAGCTCTCTATTGACAGGCTCATCCCAGAGGTGAAGAAGACCCATGAGCTGGGTATTCCCGCTGTTCTGCTTTTCGGTATCCCTGCCCATAAAGATCCTGTTGGTAGCGAGGCCTACAGCGACCAGGGGATAATCCAGAGGGCGGTTAGAGAGATAAAGGCCCAGGTTCCTGATATTCTGGTGATCACCGACGTGTGTCTATGCGAGTACACGGACCACGGCCACTGCGGCGTGGTTAAGGACGGCAGGGTGCTTAACGACCCCACCTTAGAGCTTTTGGCAAAAGAGGCGGTCTCCCACGCCAAGGCGGGGGCGGATATTGTGGCTCCTTCTGACATGATGGACGGCAGGGTTAAGGCCATAAGAGAGGCCCTTGACGGTGAGGGGTTTACCGAGATTCCCATTCTCTCTTACGCTGTTAAATACGCCTCGGCCTTCTATGGCCCCTTCAGGGATGCTGCAGAGTCTGCTCCCCAGTTCGGAGACAGAAAGACCTACCAGATGGACCCTGCGAATGTGAGAGAGGCCCTAAAAGAGGCGGCAAGCGACCTTGAAGAAGGCGCCGATATGCTCATGGTTAAGCCAGCTCTGCCCTACCTTGATGTGATCAGGGTGGTAAGAGACGCCTTTCCTCAGGTGCCTCTGGTAGCCTACAATGTGAGCGGCGAGTATTCGTTGATAAAGGCCGCTGCCAAGATGGGCTGGATAGACGAGGAACGGGTGATGATGGAGGCCTTGACCGGAATCAAAAGAGCAGGTGCAGACATCATCATCACCTATTTTGCCATGGAGGTTGCCACCCTTCTGCAATGATGCGTAAGCTACTAATAGCCCTACTCTTTGTTTTGCTGCCTTCTCTGTCTTTTGGAGAGAAGGTGGAGACTGCCCCCTTGCCTCCAAAGCCCTTCAATGCCTCTGAGATCCTGCGTCAGCATAATCTTTTGAAAGGGGACGATTACCAGAAGGGCCTTGAAGAGATAAGGCTTAGGATAGAGAGGGAGCTTAACGCCACCCAAGAGTTGGAGCCTTTTGAGCCTCCTACTGCTCAGGTCCAAGATGAGAACTCCTCAGAAGTTGAGAACGAGATTGTAGAGAACGAGACCGTAGAAGAGGAGAACGCATCCCAGTTAGAGAACGCAAGCTCTGAGTCAGAGAGCCTAACGGCTAACGAGACCCGCACAGAGGAAGAACCCCTTTCTGGCTGCTCTACCAAACAGGTGTCTGGTCTTGGATTACCCCTGCCTCAAGAGACCACTCAGCGGCAAGAGGAGAGACCCTCTTGGCCGACCCCCATCTCTCCTGAGCAGGTGAAAAGGATAAACCTGTGGAGGGATCCTTTAAGGGTAGGGAGAATAGACTGGAAGAAAGAGCTTGAGAAGGTGCCAATACCCTTCAAAGACTCTGAGCTGATTGCTGAGATCCTTGAAGACGGTGACTACAACGAGGCTTACAAGAGGATCTCTCTCTTCTCGGGTCAGCCTGAGATAGAGAGGTTCAAGAGCCTTCTTGGCGTTGCTATTGGAAAGTGCAATTATGTGTTTCCTCCTACCGAGACCCTGCTGCTGTTGCTTGCGAAGAGGGGATGCTGGAAGACCATAGTGGCCCACAGAAAAGAGTTCTCCTCTATGCCCGGGGGTAAGCTATGGGTGGCCCAGTCTCTCTTGAGGCTTGGGAGGTGGAAAGACGCTCTTGACATATTCAGGATGGTGCCCAAGGGCTCCTGGTACAGACCGTGGGCTGAGATCAAAGTGGCCTTGCTAAACTTCGCTATGGGGGACAACTCTACGGCATTAACCCAACTTAGCGAGTTGGCTCCCGGTTTTCAGGCAGGAACTCCTCTTGCCGAAAACACCTTCTATCTTCTTGGAACCCTATCCCTGCTTCTGAATAGAATTGATAGCGCCAAGGGGTGGTTTGAGAAGACCATCACCAATGGCACATCCTCGCCTTTAGACACCAGAGCCTCGTATTGGCTTGGATGGATCATGTGGGCCAAGGGGAATAACGAGAAAGCGGCTTTCCACTTCTCCATAGCCCTCAGAGGAAGTGGCAGGCTCTCGTTAGAAGAGCGTATTGAGGCGGTTCGTCTCATACTTGATAAGGGATTAGAGGTTGACTCTTTGGCATTAGAAAAGGCTTTGCCGGCCTCTATGTCTGCTGTTCCTAAAGAGCGCAGGAACGAGGTGGCGGTGTTGAAAGGCAGGGTGATGCTTAAGTTGGGCAAGCCCAAGAAGGCCATAGCCCTGTTCCGCAGGGTTTCAAAGGGCGAGAACCCCTGTGTGAAAGAGGTGTATCCTGAGCTCTGCTCTTTGACGGTCTCTGCCCTCGTTGGGGCGGGAGAGATGGATGAGGCTGTTAACCTTGTGATGTTGGGCAATGCCTCTTCGGTGCCCTCATTGTTTGAGGGTGTGAGAGAGATTATGAAGGCCATGGTGGATAAGGGCCTGTGTGATCAGGCAATAGAGCTGGGCAAGAACTGGAGAGAGCTTGAGAAGGATCCGGTCTTGCTTGAGTGCCTTGTCTCAAAGTACCCCCCGGGCAAATGGTTCTCCATTTACCAGAAGGCCAAGAGGGATAAGGCCCTTTCTCTTTCGGTGGCGGTAGATGTGGTCTCGTCGCTTGTTAAGAACGGTTTTCTTGATATGGCGGTGGTTGAGATTGGAGACCTTCTTGACAACATGCCCCAGCCTCCCTACAGCTACGAGCTCAGGTTTTTACTGGCTAAGGCTTTGATATTACAGGGGAACTACTCAAAGGCCCGGGAGATAGCCAACGCTCTCTTCAAAGAGGTTGAATCTCAAGAAAAGGTGGCCCAGTGGAGGGTTGCCTTGGGAGACGCCTGCAGAAAGATGGAGAACTGGCAAGAGGCTCTCTTCTACTATCAGGGTGTGGACACTCCAGAGGCTCTTGAGGCAATGGCCCAGTGCTACGGTGCCATGGGCAACAAAGAGCTTCAGATTGAGACCTACAAAGAGCTCTTCACCAAGGGAGAGGGTGAGCTTAAGTGCAAGGCCGGGGTGGCTCTGGCAGCCCACTACCTTGCCCAGAGCCTTCCCTCAATAGCCTTCTCCTTTGTTCAGAACCCCACCCTTTGCTCCGGCGATGAGGCCATTGAGTTCCATACACTCAGGGCCAAAGCCATGGAGTCCCTTGGCAGATTCAAAAGCGCTGCCAAAGAGTACGAACAGGTCTTTTATCTCTTGCCAAAAGGCGAACCCCAGCGCTGGAGAATGCTGTTGAGCGCTGCAGAGAACTACGGATTTGCTGGGTACAAAAGAAAGGCAAGAAGGCTTTTGAGGTTTATCTCAAATAGCGCCCTAGATGATGGGCTAAAAAGCGAAGCCCTCAATGCTCTTAAAGAGCTGAAGTGAGGAAAGGGTGGTTAGTAGATCTTCCTGAGAGATTGACATTGCTCCTGACCCTTTTTGTATACTTACGAGTATTATACTTGTGAGTATACAAATTCGCACGGATATTCTATAAATTAAGGCGGTGGCACCAGAGGCCACCGCCTTTTGCCTCACACCTTGAAGACATCTACGGCCTTTGTCATGGCTTCTGACTGGTGGGCCAGTTCTTCGCAGTTTGCACTCACTTCTTGGGCTGCCGCGGCGTTCTCCTCTGCCATGGCTCCAAGGCTGTGGGCTGACTCTGCTACCCTTGAGATGTCATCGGCTATGCTCTGGGTGCTGCGACTCATGTCCTCCATGGTCTTGCTTATGTCTTCCAATCCCAGGGCAATGGCTCTGCTCTGGTCCTCTATGTCGTTCATCTCTTTTACCTTTCTCTCTATCTCTTCTCCGTTCTGAGTGATCACCTCAGATAGGCTTATTGTGGTTGCAGATTGTTCCTCTGAGGCAGAGGCTATGTAGTTGACAATGTCGTTCATCTCGTTGCTCACCTCGTTTATCTCTTGAACAGCTCTTATCACCTCTAAAGCCACAGTTTGCATCTCTTCTATCTGTTTTGAGATCTCTTCGGTGGATTGTGATGTCTTTTTTGACAGTTCCTTCACCTCGCTTGCCACAACGGCAAAGCCTTTGCCAGCCTCCCCTGCCGAGGCAGCTTCAATAGTTGCATTTAGGGCCAGAAGGTTGG
>JALWSI010000175.1 GCA_027080315.1 bacterium
ACCGTCTTTGAACTTTTGCTGAAAAGATTTGGCCCCCAGCACTGGTGGCCTGGGGACTCTCTCTTTGAGATCATGGTTGGGGCCATACTCACCCAGAACACCGCATGGAGCAACGTTGAGAAGGCCATTGCGAATCTCAAAGCCTTTAAGGTGCTCAACCCCCACACCATGTATGCCCTTTCAAGGGAGGAGCTGGCATCTTTAATAAGGCCATCGGGCTTCTACAATCAGAAGGAACAGAGGTTGAGAGACTTCTTGAGGCTGCTTGTGGAGGAGTTCTCTGGAGATCCAGAAGAGATGGCAAAGGCTTCGGGCCCTTGGTTGAGGGATAAACTGCTTAAGATTTCGGGGATAGGCCCTGAAACCGCAGACTCCATCCTTCTCTATGCCCTTGAAAAGCCCTTTTTTGTGGTGGATGCTTACACAAAGAGGGTGTTGGAACGTATGGGGGTGGTAGAAGGTGGATTGGGATATCACCCCATTCAGAGGCTTTTCATGAATCACCTGCCAGGGGATGTTGCCCTATTCAACGAGTATCACGCCCTATTTGTGGAGCTTGGTAAGGTTTTTTGCAAAAAGAAGGCTCCCCAATGCTCAATGTGTCCCCTCTCTCCTTTCTGTTCTTACGGGGTTGAAGCCTGAAACCCCTTGGGCTATTGTAGCCCCCGCTTTTGGAGAGGGGAGGGTTTCGCTGCCGTATCCCATGGGGATTGTTGCCATGGGGAAAGCGGTTGTGTATAAGCACCCCCCTGTTGTTGGAGAGATGTGTAGGTAAAGGAGACTGCTATGGCGAGAAAATGCGAGATATGCGGAAAGGGTCCCATGTCTGGGCACAAGATAAGCCACGCTCATAATGTTTCTAAACGCAGGTTTATGCCCAACATCCAGAAGGTTAGGGTGGTGATGCCTAATGGCCAGGTTAAGAGGATGAAGGTGTGCACCAAATGCCTCAAGGCCGGCAAGGTGGTTAAAGCTTAAGGCAAAGGAGAGACTGTTATGCCAAAAATGAAGACCAATAAGAGCGCAGCCAAGAGGTTTAAGGTGACCGGCAAAGGTAGAATCATGAGAAGAAAGGCCGGGAAAAGTCATCTTTTGGAGGAGAAGACCGCAAAGAGGAAGAGAAGACTCCGCAAACCTGCAGAGCTTCCCAAAGAGGAGCTGAAGCGGGTTAGAAGGATGCTTCCTTACATTTGAGGAGGAGTGAAGGATGCCAAGGGCTAAAGGCGGACCTAAGACAAGGAGAAGACACAAAAAGTGGCTAAAGATGGCCAAGGGCAACTGGGGTGCCCGGGGCAATCTCTATGGAATGGCCAAAGAGACGGTGATCAAAGGCCATACCTATGCCTACCGTGACAGAAAGAACAGGAAGAGAGAGTTCAGAAGATTGTGGATAACCAGAATAAGCGCTGCAGTGAGGCAAGAGGGACTCTCTTACAGCCAGTTCATGGGGGGGCTAAACAAAGCGGGTATAGTGATAAACCGCAAGATGCTCTCTGAGATGGCCATTCATGAGCCAGAGGCCTTTAAGAAACTGATTGAAGAGGCCAAGGCAGCAGCCACCAGTTGAGGGGTGACGCTTAGCTGTGAAGTTTGTTGCCGTACTGGGAATGGGGCGCTTTGGAAGTAGCGTTGCCCGTACCTTGGCGAATATGGGATGCCAGGTGCTGGCCATAGACCGCCGTGAAGATAAGATACGAGAGATAGAAGGGGTGGTGACCCAGGCGGTGCAGATGGATGCAACCGATGAGCGTGCTCTACGAGCCGTAGGCATAAAAGACGTTGATGCTGCTGTGGTGGCCATTGGTGCTGGTATGGAGGCCAGTATCTTGGCATCTCTCTTGTTGAAAGAGATGGGGGTTCCTTACGTTATCTCAAAGGCGGTAACAGCCACTCACGGAAGGGTTCTTGAGAAGATTGGGTGTGACAGGGTGGTCTTTCCAGAGATTGAGATGGGAGTAAGGGTGGCCAGACGTATAGTCTCGCCAGGGGTGCTTGATGAGCTTGGTCTTGAAGGTGACTACGGTGTTTTTGAGCTTAAGGTGCCTCCGCAGCTTAGTGAAAAGAGCATAAAAGACATAGACTTCAGAAATAAGTACGGGTTAACAATTATAGCCATTAAGAGTGGTGATAAAGAGATAAACATAGCCCCCCAACCCAACGACAGGTTAAGGGAGGGGGACATAATAGTGGTGATAGGAAGCAAAGAGAAGGCCGATCAGTTTGAGGTTAAAGCTCAGCAAAAGTGATCTAAAAACCTTCCTGAAAGAGGGGTTCACCATTGCAAGAGAGACTCAAAGAGATAGAGGACCGGTTCAAACAGGAGCTATCAGAGGTCTCTTCCCTGAAAGAGCTTAAGGATCTCAAGGTTAGGTACTTAGGTAAGAAGGGTAGCATCTCTCAACTTGCAAGGCAGTTAGGAAAGATTCCCCCAGAGGATCGTCCTGCCATGGGAGAGGCCATAAACAGGCTGAAACGGCTTGCCGAGGAGGAGATAAAGGCCTCGGAGTCTCGGGTTAAGGAGATTGAAGAGAGGACCGCCCTTGAGAGAGAGGCATTGGACATAACGCTTCCTGGTCGCCCTCCCTCAGTAGGTTCTCTCCATCCCATAACCTTGGTGATGGAGGAGATAGAGAAGATCTTTGTCTCCTTCGGCTTCCAGGTTGCAGAGGGTCCAGAGATAGAGGTTGACTACTACAACTTTGAGGCCCTTAATATCCCCCTGGATCATCCGGCCCGGGATATGCAGGACACCTTCTATATATCCGAAGAGCTGCTTTTGAGAACCCATACCTCTCCGGTTCAGATGAGGATAATGGAAAAGTACACTCCCCCTATTCGTATCATTGCGCCTGGGAAGGTTTATAGGTGTGATGCAGATGTTAGCCACACCCCTATGTTCCATCAGGTTGAAGGACTTATGGTGGGAGACGACGTCACATTCACCCAGCTGAAGGGTTTGCTTGAGGAGTTTGCCAGAAGGATATTTGGGGAGACAAAGGTGAGATTTCGCCCAAGCTTCTTTCCCTTTACCGAACCCAGCGCAGAGATGGATATAGGCTGTGTCATATGCAAGGGCAAAGGGTGCAGGGTGTGCGGTCACTCAGGGTGGCTGGAGATCCTTGGATGTGGAATGGTTGATCCGGCTCTCTACAGGTATGCAGGATCGGCTTACGACCCTGAGAAGATAACAGGATTTGCCTTTGGGCTTGGTGTGGAGAGAATAGCCATGCTCAAGTACGGCATAAACGACATAAGGCTCTTCTACGAAAACGATCTCGGTTTCCTGGGCCAGTTCGCCTACGAGAGGTGAGCATCATGCTTGTCAGCTACAGATGGTTGAACGAGTTTGTGGAGTGTGAGGATTATTCCCCTGAAGAGGTGGGTGAGCTCATCACCATGGCAGGGGTTGAGGTGGAGGGAGTAGAGGACCTCTCGGAAGGGCTGAAGAATGTTGTGGCAGGGGTGATAACCAAGGCAGAGCCTCATCCCCAGAACAGGCGTTGGATGGTCTGTGATGTCTCAATTGGCAAAGATAGCGTGAGAATAGTTAGTGGAGCCCCTTACCTTGAGGTTGGCAAAGGGGTGATAGTGGCTTTGCCAGGGGCCCAGTTGCCCAACGGTAGTACCGTAGAGGTCGTTGATCTGAAAGGGGTTGAGTCACAGGGGAACCTGGTCTCTGAGATAGAACTCGGCTTGGCAGAAGAGGGAGAGGTTGAGACGGTTATCTTCCTTGAAGACATGGAGGGAGAGGTGAAGCCAGGGGATGATGTGACCTCTCTACTCTACATGGACGACAAGATCCTTGAGGTTTCTCCTACACCTAACCGTCCGGATTGCCTCGGTGTGTTGGGAGTGGCAAGGGAGGTGTCTGCCATTCTGAAGCGCCCTTTAAGGTTGCCAGACGCAACATGCGAAGAGATGGATACACCGGCTTCTGATTTTGTGAAGGTGAAGATAATGGAGCCTCCCCTTTGCCCGAGGTACACCGCCAGATACGTTGAGGGGGTTACAGTGGCGCCTTCTCCCCTTTGGATGAAGGTGAGGGTGAAGGCCGCGGGAATGA
>JALWSI010000176.1:0-1366 GCA_027080315.1 bacterium
CCTGAAGGCAGAGTCAGGTGTACACAGGCTGGTTAGGATCTCCCCCTTTGATGCCAACCACCGCAGACACACCTCTTTTGCCTCGGTCTTTGCTTTTCCTGAAATAGACGACTCAATAGAGGTTGAGATAAACGAGAAGGACCTGAAAATAGACACCTTTCGCTCAAGCGGCCCGGGGGGACAGCATGTTAATGTCACAGACTCAGCGGTTAGAATCACCCACCTGCCCACGGGAATCGTTGTTCAATGCCAGAACGAACGCTCTCAGTTGAAGAACAGGGAGATGGCAATGAAGGTGCTGAGGGCCCGATTGTACGAGCTTAAGCGTCAAGAGAAAGAGAGAGAGCTGGCCAAGATGAGCGAAGGTAAAAAGGAGATAGCCTGGGGAAGCCAGATACGCTCCTATGTGCTGCACCCCTACCAACTGGTGAAGGATCATCGCACAGGGGTGGAAAAAGGTAACGCAGAAGGGGTATTGAACGGAGAGATAGATGAGTTTATAGAGGCCTATCTCCGAAAGGAGAGAAAAGGCGATACCAACAACACACGCTCTTGATCGGAAGAGGGGTGCCCTTGGGTTCTCTTTCGGTGTGAGAGAGCGGAGGTTAAACCAAAAGGAGGATGAGTATGGCGGTACTCAGCATGAAGCAGTTGCTGGAAGCGGGAGTCCATTTCGGCCATCAGACCAGGAGGTGGAATCCCAAGATGAAACCCTACATCTTCACATCTCGCAACGGGATCCACATTGTTGACCTTGAGAAGACCCTTAAGCTCTTTGAAGAGGCCTACGCCTTTGTGAGGGATCTCGCCTCTGAAGGGGGCAAGATCCTCTTTGTGGGTACAAAGAAGCAGGCAAGGGATACCATTGAAGAAGAGGCAAAGAGATGCGGAATGCCTTACGTGAACAACAGGTGGCTGGGAGGAACCCTCACCAACTTCGTAACCATCAGAAAGAGCGTTGATAGACTGAAAGAGCTGGAGAACCTGAGAGACGGCGGCTATTTTGACTCCCTCACCAAGAAAGAGGCCATCTTAATGAACCGCAAGATTGATAAGCTGGAGAAGAACCTGAAGGGCATTAAAGAGATGACCCGTATTCCAGACGCCCTCTACGTGGTGGATCCCAAGGCCGAATACATAGCCGTAGCAGAGGCCCGAAAGCTGGGTATCCCCATTGTGGCCATAGTGGACACCAACTGCGATCCCGACGAGATTGACTGGATCATACCAGGAAACGACGACGCCATAAGGGCAATAAAGCTGATAACCGGCAAGATCGCCGATGCAGTGATTGAGGGGCAGCATCTCTTCACCGAAAAGATAGGAGGAGAGGTGGCAGAGCAGGAGATTGAGGGTGATCAAGAAG
>JALWSI010000176.1:1376-6128 GCA_027080315.1 bacterium
CGTCAGAGGTGCTACCCGACGATATGCTTGAGAAACTGGAAGACCTTGCAGAGACCATAGAAGAGGAACTGGAGGAATAAGAAAGATGGCAGAGATAACATCCAAAATGGTTAAAGAGCTGCGCGACAAGACCGGCGCAGGAATGATGGATTGCAAGAAGGCCCTTGTTGAGACCAATGGAGACATGGAGAAGGCCGTTGATCTTCTGAGAAAGAAGGGTCTGGCTGCTGCAGCAAAGAGGGCAGGAAGAGAGACCAAAGAGGGAATAATAGGGTCTTACATCCATGCCGGAGGCAAGATTGGTGTTCTGGTAGAGGTAAACTGCGAGACGGACTTTGTGGCAAGAACCGATGAGTTCCAAGAGCTGGTGAAAGACCTCAGCCTTCACATCACCGCAGCTGCGCCCCTGTACCTCTCTCCCGAAGATGTTCCTGAAGAAGTGATAGAGAGAGAGAAGGAGATCTACAGATCCCAGGCTTTGGAAGAGGGACGTCCTGAGAAGATCATTGACAAGATCGTAGAAGGCAAGCTGAAGAAGTTTTACGAAGAGGTCTGCCTGCTGAACCAGAAGTTTGTTAAGGACCCTGCCAAAACCGTAGCAGACCGTATATCTGAGACCATTGCCAAGCTGGGAGAGAACATAAAGGTGAGCCGCTTCGTTCGATTTCAGCTTGGAGAAGAGAAGTAGAAGATGCTCAATTCCTCTGCCAACACATCTTACAAAAGGGTCTTGCTGAAGCTGAGCGGCGAGGTGTTGGCAGGGGAAGACAAAACCGGCCTCTCCCAAAAGGCCCTTCTGAGGGTTAGTGAAGAGATAGCCACTGCCCAAGAAAGCGGAGTTGAGATCGCCGTTGTGGTGGGAGGCGGCAACATCTTCAGAGGGCTTCCGGGAATGGACAGGGGCATAGAGAGGGCCAGCGGAGACTTCATGGGTATGCTGGCCACCATCATCAACGCCCTGGCCCTTCAGAGCACCTTAGAAGGCTTAGGCACTCCCACCAGGGTGATGACGGCTCTGGAGATAAGGCAGGTGGCAGAGCCCTACATAAGAAGAAGGGCCATACGCCATCTTGAGAAGAAGAGGGTTGTGCTCTTTGGAGGTGGCACAGGCAATCCCTTCTTCACCACCGACACAGCCGCCGCCCTGAGGGCCGCAGAGATCGGTGCAGACATCCTACTGAAAGGCACAAAGGTTGATGGCGTCTTCACCTCGGACCCCGAAAAGGACCCAGAAGCCACGAAGTACGAATACATAAGTTATCTTGAGGTTCTTGAGAGGGGTCTTAAGGTGATGGACGGCACCGCAATCTCTCTGTGTATGGAGAACAAAATACCCATAAGGGTCTTCTCAATTTTAGAGAAAGGCGCTATGGTTGAGGTGATGTTGGGGAAACCCAGAGGAACTCTGGTTGGGGAGGAGATGTGATGCTTAACGACGTATATGACGACGCAAAGACCAGGATGGAGAAGTCCATTGCCCACTTAAAGAAGGACCTTGGAGCCATACGAACAGGCAGAGCATCGGTGGGTCTGGTGGAAGACATAAAGATCACCTACTACGGAACCCCCACTCCTATAAACCAGGTGGCATCACTATCCGTTCCAGAGAGCCGTATGATAGTGATTCAGCCCTGGGATAAAGGGGTGCTCAAAGACATTGAGAGGGCAATAACCAACTCTGGCTTAGGTCTCACCCCAACCTCTGATGGAAACGTGGTGAGAATCGTCTTCCCCCCCCTAACTCAGGAGCGGCGCAAGGAGTTAACAAAACTGGTTAAGAAGATGGGAGAGGACTGTAAGGTGGCCATCAGAAACATCAGAAGGGACGCCAACGCCCAGATCAAAGAGCTTGAGAAAGAGAAGATGATTTCAGAAGACGACGCCAAAAAGGGCACCAAAGAGGTGCAGCAGATAACCGACGACTTTATTGAGAAGGTTGACAAGATAATCTCTGAGAAAGAGAAGGAGATCTTAGAGTTTTAACCCTATTCAGGGGAGATACCCCCTAAACTTAGAGGAGGTGAAAGACCTATGGCACATGTGATCAGCGACGAGTGTGTGGCATGCGGAACCTGTGTGGATGTCTGCCCTGCAGACGCCATTATGGAAGGAGAGGAGAAGTACACCATTGATCCTGAGAAGTGCACCGACTGTGGCGCCTGCGTAGAGGTGTGCCCCACAGACGCCATCTCTGAGGGATAAACCCAGAACAGTGAAGGGGGCGATCTTTGATTCGCCCCCTTATTTATGCCCCAATACAGCAATAACATTGTAACACAGGAGCTATCTTTGAAAAATCACCTCTCTCAACATAAGCTACCCAAACATGTCGCCATCATCATGGATGGAAACGGCCGATGGGCCACCCTGAAAGGACTTCCAAGATGGGAAGGCCACAGAGAAGGGGTGAAAAGGGTGAAGGAGATCACCGAGGCCTCGGCAGAACTGGGGATAGAGGTGCTCTCTCTCTACGCCTTCTCAACAGAGAACTGGAGTCGCCCTCCTGAAGAGATAGAGCTCTTGATGATGCTACTGGAAGAGTACTTAGAGAGAGAGCTGCCCACCATGATGGAGCATAACATACGCCTCAGCGCTATGGGCAGGCTATTCCGTCTTCCTGAATCCACCCAGAAAAAACTGCAAGAGACCATTGAGAAGACCAGTAAGAATACCGGAATGATCCTGAACCTTGCCCTTAGTTACGGAGGACAGGCAGAGATCACAGACGCCTGCGCAAAGATCGCAAAGGAGGTGAAAGAGGGCAGACTGAGAATTGACGAGATAGACGAGAACACGGTTAAGGCCCACCTTTACCGTCCTGAGCTTCCAGAGGTTGACCTTCTCATACGCACCAGTGGAGAGATAAGGCTAAGCAACTTCATGCTATGGCAGAACGCCTACGCCGAGTTCTACTTCACTCCGGTTCTGTGGCCCGACTTCAGAAAGGGAGACCTTATAAAGGCCATTTTAGAGTACCAGAGCAGAGAGAGACGGTTTGGCGGGGTGTAGTTATCTATCACCACAATAAGGCTTCAAAAGCTCAATAAGCTCTCTTGAAAGGGCCACAGGCTTGCCCTCTGGATTGATAGGTATGTGCACAGTGTAGCCTTCAACCAGAAGCTCACCATCTCTAAGTATCCGATAATCAAACCTTATCTTTCTGGTCTTAAGAAGGCTTATCCAGGTCTCAACCACCAATAGATCGTCAAACCTTGCAGGCTTTTTGTAATTGCAGTGGGCCTCAATAACAGGCAATATGAACCCATCTGCCTCCACCTGGCGATAAGACCTGCCCGCCTCCCGCATAAGGGCAGATCTCCCAACCTCAAACCATGTGAGGTAGTTGGCGTAGTAGCAGTATCCCATCTGATCTGTCTCGGCGTAGCGAACCCTTATCTCTTCACGAGAAACCTTCATACCTCAATCCTTCTGGGAAGAGAGGTTAACACCTCTGCACCTTGGGGGGTTAAGAGCACCATCTCCTCAAGTCTGACCCCCACCTCATCAGGTATGTAAACCCCCGGTTCAATGGTGAAGACCATTCCCTCTTTAAGCTCAAGATCGGCTGAGGGAGACAGGGTTGGACCTTCGTGAATCTCAAGTCCCACTCCGTGGCCCAGGCTATGGGTGAAATACTGAGCAAGACCCCTATCCTCCAGTACTCCCCTGGCCACTCCGTCAAGTTGAGAGGCCCGCACCCCAGGCTTCACACCATCTATGGCCGATATCAGGGCCTCTTCCACAGCATCAATAACCCTGTAAACCTCGCTATTCAGCTCACCACTAAGTATAACCCTTGTGAAGTCAGAGTGATAACCATGCATCACTGCCCCCATATCAACAAGCAACAACTCCCCATTTTGCCACGTTCTTGAAGAGGGAACCGCATGGGGCATAGCAGCCCTCTCACCTACCGCTACAATGGTGTCAAAGGCTGGTGTAGCACCAAAGAGTTTGCGCATCTGGTATTCCAGCTCAGCCGCTATCTCAAACTCGGAGCACCCTGGTGAAACTATATTAAAAGCCGTCTCAAAGGCCTTCTCGGCCGCCCTTATGGCCTCTCTTATCTTCACAATCTCCTCATCAGCCTTCACCATCCTCATATTCTCTATCCAGCCTTCAACGGGGAAGACCTTTGTGTCGTTCAAGGTGTCCACGAGTTTGGTGTAAACCTCTAAGGTTATGCTCTTCTCAACCCCCAGCTTCTTTGGTGCAAGGCCGAGAATCCTCTTTGAGAGGGTCTCACCCTGAGCAACGATGTGGATCTCTCCCGGCCAATCCTTGGTCTCTTCCTCGGCCTGTTTTATATAACGTCCGTCTGTGATGAGCTCTGCGTACTCCTCTGAGATGTAAAGGACACCCCAACTACCGCTGAAGCCAGAAAGATACCTCACATTGGCGGCATTGGTAACAAGAAGGGCATCTCCCCTCTCATCAGCAAGATATTCCCTAACCTTTCTTAAACGTTCTCTAATAACCACTCTGAATCTCCACAATTGCCTCAAGGGCCAGCAGATAGCCAATAGGACCAAGCCCACAGATCACCCCTTTGGCAATGTCAGATATGTAAGAGTGCTTTCTGAACCCCTCCCGGGCATGAATGTTGGAGAGGTGGACCTCAATAACAGGAATATCCACAGCCAGAATAGCGTCACGAATGGCAATGCTGGTGTGTGTGTAAGCCCCGGGATTTATCACCATGAAGGAGTAGTCACCCATCGCCCCTTGAATGGCATCAACTATCTCCCCTTC
>JALWSI010000176.1:6138-15276 GCA_027080315.1 bacterium
CTCCCCTTCGTGGTTGGACTGAAGCTGGCTAACCTCTAAACCCAGCTCTTGGGATTTGGCATCTATGGCTTCTTTTAGCCTTTCAAAGCTCCATTCACCGTAGATTCCAGGCTCTCTAACCCCCAGCATATTAAGGTTGGGACCGTGAACCACCAGAACCCTTCTTTTGGCGATAGGAGCACTCAAGGCTCTTCAGGCTCCAGCATCTCAAGAAGAGGACGCAGTTTCTCAAGCCTATTCTTCACCTCTTGATCCTCTGGGTCCTTCTGTAAGAGCTTCTCTAAAACCTCCACAGCTTGGGGAATAAGCCCCTGTTTATAGTAAAGGTCCGCCATCTCTACTGTGAGAAACTCTTCACCAAGCTCCCCATCAGCCTCGCCCTCCTCGGGAATCTCTATCTCCTCGTCAAGGTTAATAACGGGAAGGTCGTCATCTTCAACCCCATCCTCAACCACAACCTCTGCAGCTTCAAGCCCCTCTTTAGTCTCAGGTTCAACGGAAGCCTGTGCAAGCTTTTTAGACTTCTTAGCCCTTCTCTCAACCAGACGCTTAAGGTGGCTGTCTCTGAACTCTTCCAGCACAAAGAGATACTCCTCAATTGCTTCATCATCCCTGCCCGCCCGACTGTACAACCTGCCCAAGCGCTTTCTGGCACCTAAGGCACAGGGGAATCTAACCTTAAGATCCTCCAGTACAGAGATGGCTCCCTCAACATCGTCCTTGGCCTCTTTGATCTGGGCAAGCATGTAAAGACCACCTGCATCTTCCGGGAAAGCCTCAACGAAGAGTTCGCAGTACTCCTGAGCCTTATCAATAAGTCCTTCTTTCAGGCAAAGAGCCGCTAACGGCAGAAGGATTATAGGATTACTGTCTTTAAGGTACTGCTCCTCAAGTCTCTCTCTGCGGGTGAGCTTCTTTCTCTTTCTCTTCAACAAGCCCAAGGGCACCCAACACCTCCTCTGCCACCTCTTCGGGACTCTTTGGATGAGAAACTACCTCAATCTGTGCCCTTCTGTAAAGTGGAAGCCTTGACCAGTACAGAGACTCAAACTGCTGCCTGTCTTCTGCCAGAGGACGGTTATTTGTACCAGACACCCTATTCCATAAAGTATCAATAGACGCGTGGAGGTGAATGGTAACCCCGCTCTCTTCCATCACCCTCCAGTTATCCTCCTTCAACACAATCCCTCCACCGGTAGCCACCACAGAGGGATCCGGAGAGGCCGCAACCTCGTTTAGAACGTAGCTCTCAACCTCCCTGAAGTGCTCTTCTCCGTATTCTGAGAAGATCTCAGAGATCTCCACCCCAACGGTCTCTTCAATAAAACGATCAAGATCAACAAAGAAGGCTCCAAGTTTGTTGGCAAGTATCTCTCCTACAGTGCTCTTACCAGAGCCCATAAAACCAACCAAATAGACGTGTCTCTGCTCCATAGCTACCTCAACCCAAAGCGTCAGCCTTTTCTTTTACTTCCTCTACCCGGGAGCTTATCTCATCCATGCTGTCACCACCGGTCTTCTCAAGAAGTGCATCGGCAAGCACTATGGCCAGCATAGCCTCCCCCACAACCGAGGCCGCAGGAACGGCACAAACATCAGAACGCTCTTTTGCGGCAGAGACTGGTTCGCCTGTTAAGAGGTCAACTGAAGAGAGTGGCTTCATAAGAGTTGGTATGGGCTTCATGGCGCACCTAACAACGATCTCCTCCCCGTTTGATACCCCACCCTCTATTCCTCCAGCCCTGTTGGTCTTCCTGATAGGACCAGCTTCAGAAGGATAGAGCTCGTCATGCACAGAAGATCCGGGAAAGGCGCTACATTCAAACCCCATGCCAATCTCTACCCCTTTGATTGCCGGTATGCTCATAAGGGCCCCGGCTATTCGGGTATCTAAACGTCTATCCCAGTGAACATAAGAACCCAAGCCCACAGGCACCCCCTTGGCTCTCACCTCAAATACGCCCCCGAGGGTGTCTCCTTCAGCCTTGGCTTCTTCTATGGCCTCAATCATCTCTTCCTCAGCCCTCTTGTCACAACAAAAGAGAGGAGATTCTTCAACACCCTCAAGTTCATCCCAGGTTGGCTCCATATCAATGCTATGGAACCCTATGGAGACCACATGGGCGCGAATCTCAATTCCAAAGGACTTAAGCATGAGGGCACAAAGCCCCCCTGCTACCACCCTTGCAGCGGTCTCTCGGGCGCTGGCCCTTTCAAGCACATTGCGCACGTCAGAATGGCTGTACTTAATCACTCCAGCCAGATCCGCATGTCCAGGCCGGGGCATGGTAAGCCTCTGGCCGGAAGTATCCTTCACAGGCTCAACAGACATGGTATCTTTCCAGTTCTCCCAGTCACGGTTTCTCACAAGCATGAGTACAGGGCTTCCCAAGGTGTGGCCGTGCCTCACCCCTGAAAGGATCTCTACCCTGTCTTTTTCAATAGCCATCCTGCCGCCTCGGCCATAACCCTGCTGCCTTCGCCACAGGGCATGATTGATAAATGCGACATCAACCTTTAGACCTGCAGGAAGCCCCTCCACCACCACCCCCAGACTGGGGCCGTGGGACTCACCAGCAGTGAGAAACCTTAAGCGAGAAAGCATGCCTACAATTGGCCTAAGGCCCTTCTGGGTTTCTTTGGAGGGGTGGGTAAAATGGTGGGGGTGATAAATATCAAAAGCTCCTTTTTCTGAATTTGTTGAGACTCATGAGTGAAAAGCCAGCCTAACAAAGGTAATCTACTAAGACCAGGAACCCCATTCTTGTTGTTAGCGTCCAACTCTTCATATATACCACCAATAACCAACGTATCTCCATTGTGCATACGAACAGAAGTGGTAACCGATCTTTTTTTGATTGGAACACCATCAGGGGTAATCTGCTCAAAATCAGGAGAATCTTTGGTGATTTCAACATTCATCAAAATATCTCCACTGGATGTAATGTGTGGTGTAACAGTAAGGCTCATAGTAGCTTCTTCAAAATCTGTCTCCGTCCCTGATTCCGACACTGTTTTATAAGGTATTTCATATCCTTGCTCTATCTTTGCTTCCTGATTATCCAGAGTTATCACCTTAGGTTGAGAGATTACCCTCCCTAATCCGTTACTCTCAAGAGCAGACAGACGCATATCTATGCCAAAAGTCTGTTCCTTATTCAAAAGGCTTGCGGCAATAGCCCCTCCTGATCCAATTGTGGTGGCAGAAGGTAAGTCTATCACATACCCAGGGAAGCTTGGAGCCCATCCTGCAGTCTCGCCCATTTTAGCTGTGGACTGTTTCACAGCATCCCCAGACCTTACCCCAGCACCTCCAACTCCAAAAGAGTAAGGAAAGTTCATCTCGGTCTTGCTCTGATGCCACAAAAATCCCCACTGAATTCCAAGCTCTTTCGCATAATCGGTACTAACATCCACTATTTTGGCAGCGATCTGCACCTGAGGAGTTGGGGTGTCTATCTGATCAATGAAGTCTAACACCGTGTCTATGCGAGAGCGGATATCCTTAACCACCAGAGAGTTGGTTCGCTCTATCACATTCACCTCACCCCTATCGCTAAGCAAAGGGGTGATGAGATTAACCACGTCTTTTGCCTCAGAGTAGTTGAGAGGAATCACCTCGGTGGCCAAAGGCTCAAGCTTCTCAATGGCTCTACCAGCCTCTTCTTGAGCTCTCATCTCGCTCTTTATGTTATCCAAGGTTGAGATTCTCACGATTCCATTTTCTTCAATCATCCCCAGACCATTCATCTTCAGTATAAGATCCAAGGCCTGGTCCCAAGGCACGTTTTTTAGTTGAACGGTAACCTTGCCACTCACATTTGGATCTATCACGAAGTTCATCTTGCTTATCTCTGCCATAAGCTGCATAACTTCCCAAAGGTCCGCATCTTTGAACTTAAGGGAAACCCTTCTGCCCTTAAAAACCCTCTTCTCTCCAAAAGGATTTGTAGAAGAGGCACCTAACACCACTCTGGGGCCTGATTCTGTGGTGACCTCGCTGTTCTTAAGGGCAAGCTCTATCTTATCGCCATTTTTGTCTATGCTACACTCCTGCTCTCCCTTTAGATTCAATATGACGCTGGTGGTTTTAGAATGTGGGTCATAGGTGATCCTTAGCTTTTCAATCTCCCTCTGAGGATTGTAAAGGGTATCCACATTTGACTGATTCTCCGTATTAAAAAGCCTGAGAACATATCGGGGAGGATCCTCAAGGTAGCTAAGGTGGGTTTTGCCCCAAAAGCTCTTTCCTTTAAGTATAACCTTGTTATCCTTTATTGAAACACTAAGAAGGGAGTTTAATGCTGACTCATTATTCTCTGCCTCAACGGTCTTTGATTCAGAGTATTTATGAGTGGTCTCACTTGAAGTCTTGCTTGTTACATTAGTTTTTTCTTTCTTTTTCTCAACAGTCTTTTTAGGCTCTTCCTTCTTTTTCGACGCCTGTTCATTAGATTCCTCATTGGTAGAGTCACCAGATATAGCAAGATAGGGAACCTCTTTAGGAAGTCTCAAACGAACAAAGGCATCTTTATTTATCAATCCCTCCTTTATCAACTTATCTCTCAAAGACTCTGCCTTATCTTTCGTATCAAACCCACCAACTGACAGGGTATATCTATCGCCTTTTTTGCCAATAAAACATATAAGCCTGTGGTGCCTATATAACTGTTCTGCCTGATGATCCAGTTCTGAAATGGACTTTTCACTTACAGAAATAACCTGAACAGTGTATATTTTATTGGATGAGTCTGAACCTTTCTTTATTAAGTCAGCCGCGTTATTAGCTGCGAAAGCCCCTTCGCACAATACCCATAACAGGAGCCCCAACACCATCAACCATCTTGACCTTCTCTTCATTGTGATCCTCCTGATAGTTTCTCCTCTATTCTCACTTTAAGAATATATCCTTATAACTCTATATTCGTCAATAGCCTTTTTGGCATTATAGTGCAATTTTTTATATGGTTACCTTCTAATGTTTTAACTTTTAAAACTCCCAATATCCCTTAACACAAAATATGCTCTACTAATCTTATCTACTCCTAATATGTAGTATTTCTTCCAACTTTAAAAGGCTCAGAAATTCATCAAAGATCCTCACGAACATTGATCACAAAGAAGGAGACCACAAAACAGAAACGATAAAAGTTACTAATTACTCTTGAAGCTGAGATAATAGAGCCTATATTGGGTGAACGCTTTTAAGTAATTCCATTCCAAAAGGAGGTGCTGCATGTATCCATTATTTGAGGTACCTTTGGTTGGAGGCCCCATCCTTATTGCCCTCATAGCGGTCTTTCATATCTTACCCTGCCACCTCGCCACCGGAGCCTTCTGGATCACCTACTTCATTGAACGGAAGGCCTACAACGAGAACCGTCCTGACCTGTTAGAGTTTCTGAAGAAGTACACCCTTTTCATCCTAATCTTCTGCTTCGTCACTGGTTCAATAACCGGTGTTGGTATCTGGTTCGCCTCTTCCGTGACCGCTCCAAGGGCCATATCGGGATTGATCCACAACTACGTGTGGGGCTGGGCAACAGAATGGGTGTTCTTCATTATTGAGATTGTCACCATATACATCTACTACTACACCTTTGAGAAGATCTCTCCAAAGGCACACATGCGCATAGGGCTTATCTATGCAATGGCGGCTTGGACAAGCATGGTGATAATCACCGGAATCCTCGCCTTCATGATGACCCCAGGGAAATGGCCGGTAACTGGAGGCTTCTTCGACGGTTTCTTCAACCAGACCTACTGGCCCCAGTTGCTAACCAGAACAGCTTTGATGTTCGTAATTGGTGGCATATTTGGTTTAGTGGTTGCCCCCTTTGTAACCAATAGCTCTGCCAGAGAGACCGTGACTAAAACAGCCGCCAAGTGGGTGGTAGGTGGAGCCGTATTCACCGCTTTGTTCGCAACCTGGTACTTCTACAGGATCCCCCAGTCTGCAAGGGAGCTCATCATTTCAGGATACCCCTACCTGAAACTCATGGGCTTTGTGGCCATTGGATCGTTAGCTCTGGTAACTCTATTCGCCCTTGTATGGGCGCTCCCCAAGCCTCTATCCCTGAATCCCATAGCCTCTATAGTGATGGTGATCGTCCTCTTTGCAGGCATAGGTGGCTTTGAAAGCATCAGAGAGATCGTGCGCAGGCCCTACCTGATCCCCGACTACATGTACAGTAACCAGATCATAGGCCACGACATGCCCGCTAAGGGAGTGAAGGCTGAGTCTGAACTGATCAACAAAGAAGGTTTCTTGAAGTATGCGAAGTTCGTACCCCAAGGACTGAGAGAGATCAACGAAAAGAACTTTATGGACGCAGGCAGAATCATCTCTAAGTATCAGTGTATGAGCTGCCATACCTTCTCCCCAGATGGAAGACTCTCTATTCAGAAGCTACTCAACAGCGCCGGAATGAGCGCTCCAGAAGACGTGGCCGATCTATTGGATTCACTTGGAGACTACCCGTACATGCCACCCTTTATGGGAACAGAGGTGGAGAAGAGAGCCACTGCAGCATACCTGGCAAAACTGGCATCTCCAGATGCGGAAGTTGATCCCAAATGGGTAGTGAACGGAGAATGAAGGAGGGCTAAAAATGACGAATATGGCAACCATCCTTAACAGTATGAGGGACCCTATGGGGGTGCCCTTCTATCCTTGGATGTTTCAAGCACTGATGGTGCTCACCTTTGCCCTTCACATAATCTTTGTGAATCTGGTGATTGGTGGAGCATCACTGGCCATGTATGGTCATATCAAGGGCAAGGAAGAACCCAAATGGAAAAGGCTATCTGCAACCTTGGCAAGGGCTTCAACGGTGAACCTCTCCCTGGCAATAGTGCTGGGAGTAGCACCTTTGCTCTTTGTGCAGGTGATCTATGATCCGTTCTGGTACTTCTCAAACGTGCTCTCTGGCTGGTGGGCAATGGGCTTTCTGCTCTTCATCTGCATAGCCTTTCTCGCCCTGTATGTTTTCTACCTGAAAAGGGGAGAGAATATTGAAGGATACGGCTTCTTTGGAGCCATAGCCCTGGTTATGCTGGCCTTAACAGCAATAACAATAAGCGCTCTCTCTGTGCAGTCTTTACACCCCGAAAAGTGGGACAGCTGGTACCTCATAGGCAAACATATGAACACAGCAGGAACAGCCCTTCATGACTTAAACATAGCTCGTCTCCTACACTTCATAGTGCCCTCCTTTGCCATAACCGGAATATTCCTCATGCTCTATTCATGGTACTTTGAGCCTCGCAAAGACTTTGACCACGAATATCTAACCTGGGTGGGCAAAACAGGGGCAAAACTGGCCCTTTACTTCACCCTGCTTCAGATAGTGGTAGGGGTATGGTGGCTTTTGACGATACCCAAAAACCTGGACTTTCTAACCAATCCTGCCCTGCTGGGGGGAGCCGCAGTGGGTGTGGTTACCTTGGTGATACTGGTAGGGGCTCAGAAGAACCCGCAAAAGCAGGCTATTCCCGTGGCCTTTGTAGCGTTCTTGGCTGTGTTGGCTATGTCAATCACAAGGGAAGTTCTGCGCATGGAGTACCTTGGCAAGTTTAACTACAGCATCTACACCTATAAGCTGAACCTGGACTGGGGAAGCACCTTCCTATTCTTCGCCACCTTCGTCATGGGACTCATTGTGATCTCGTATCCCATAATCATCGCCTTCAAACTGGGTAGAGGTACCGATGTAACAGGAGGTGAGTGATGGAGAAACTGGGCAAGCTGGCTTTAGGGCTCATGGTGGCATGGGTGGTGATCGTGGGTGGATACGGTATGATCCTCACCATAAAGAACGGAATGCTCTTCTAAGCAAAGCTCTAAGCACCAAAGGAGCTGGCGTTTGCCAGCTCCTTTTTCTTTAAGGGCCCACCTTTCTCATCCTTGCAATGAAGAAGCCGTCTGCATTTAGAAGATGAGGAGCCACAAAGAGGGTTCCATTATCTATGCGGCCCCGTTCTCTAAAGACCTCAGGCAAATAAGGCTCAATATCGTCAAGGACAAACCCAGGGTGTCTCTTCAGAAAGCCTTTGATAACATCATATCCCTCTTCAGGCTCGGTGCTGCAAACGCTGTAAACCAGCACACCATCGCTCTTAAGAAGCGGTGAGACAGCCTCAAGGATTGAGCCCTGCAGAAGCGAGTAGGTCTTAAGATCACTGCTCTTTCTACGCCAGCGGATCTCGGGATGCCTTCTTATTATCCCAAGGTCAGAGCAGGGGGCATCAACCAGAATCCGGTCAAATGAGGCCTTCTCAAGAGAGTCTGCCACCTCCACCACATCCCCTCCTATGAACCTCACCATATCTGTTCCCCATCTCTCACAGGTCTCTTTTAGAACCTCAAGCCTCGTCTCATCTCTCTCAACTGCAACAATCTTACCACGATTATCCATCATGGTGGTGATCTGGGTGGTCTTGATGCCTGGAGCGGCACAGGAATCAAGGATTCTCTCCCCGGGTTTGGGTTCAAGCACCTTTGAAACAACCCATGAGGACAGATCCTGAGGTATGAACAGCCCATCTCCAAAGAGAGAAAGGGTAGATATATCAACAGGTGTAAGGATAATCAGCATCTCAGGACTTTCAGGATGAAGCATACACTCAATCCCCGCCTTCCTCAGGCTTTTTCTGAGCTCTTGAGGAGAGGTCTTCAAAAGGTTCACCCGCACCGAGAAAGGGGCCTTACCACAATTGGCCTTGCACAGTGCCACGGTCTCCTTAGCACCCCACCTCTTCAGCCATCTTCTCACCAACCAGCGAGGATGCGAGTAACCAACAAAGATAGCGTCTTCAACGGATTTCATATGCCCCACGTGAGGATAAGGGCTTCTTGAGATCTCTCTCAGTACACCGTTCACTATGGGCTTAAACTTAGAGGGAGCCACATTCCCTTTGAGCAGTTTAACAGTCTCGTTCACCGCAGCATAAGGGGGAATTCTATCAAGCATCACAAGCTGATACGCACCCATGAGAAAAAGCACCTTCACAGGCAATGGGGCCTTGTAGTAACCGGAGAAGTGTGACGACACTATCCACTCAAGCCTCGTCTTCCACTGAACCACCCCCAACACAAGCTGGCGCAGCAGGCCCCTGTTGGGACCATCAACATTGAAC
>JALWSI010000177.1 GCA_027080315.1 bacterium
GAGTTCAGAACCGCCTCGGGGCTGCTCACCAAGTCTCATGTGAGATCCATTGTGCTCTCGCTGCTGGAGCCTGAAGAGAGCAAGACCTTCTGGGATATTGGGGCGGGTTCGGGAGCGGTCTCCATCTCTCTCTCCCCGTTGGTGGAGACCGTTTACGCCGTTGAGAAGGATCCTGAGCACCTCTCAATACTGAAAGAGAACCGGGCCAGGCACGGTGCCTGGAATCTGCTCCCTGTTGCAGGAAGGGCCCCAAGGGCCCTTTACCAGCTTCCTGCTCCCCATGGGGTATTTGTGGGTGCTGGTGGGGAGCTGCTGGACAGCATTCTGGAGACCTGCTGGAAGAGATTGCTTCCCGGGGGGGTTATGGTGGCAACGGTGGTCACCCTCTCGGGGATGAGGCGGTTGCTTGAGTGGGGAAGGGGAGAGGTGCTTTCAATAACCCTCTCAAAGGGGATGATTGAGAGAAGGCCGGACTTTCTTGAGCCCTCAAAACCCATCTGGATCTTCAAGGTGAAGAAGGAGGACAGTTAGCCTTCGCAGGTAGCTTGACACCAGGGCTCTTTTACTTTATGGCTTCGCCTCGTTCTTTGACAGTGGAAGGTTTTTTAGGTTCCCAGGTGGACGGGAAGACCGGTGAGAATCCGGCGCGGGCCCGCCACTGTGACCGGGGACGAAAGCCTGTTACCCCATGTGCAGTTCTGCAGGGCAGTTATTCAAAAAGGGTTCACCCCTTAGCCAAGTGGATGGCCATTGCCATCTCAACACAGGGGGAGACGCCACTCTTTGCCTGACTGGCGAGGGGGAAGGCACAGGCGAGTAGGAGGATCCGGAAGCCAGGAGACCGGCCTGGGAAAGGTGGCCAGAGTTGTCCTCGTGGATTGGGACGACCCGGTGGAAAAAGGTATGCTGTAAGCAATCCCCGCGTCTTCCTGACTGGAGAGGGCGCGGGGATTTTTTCATGTTAGGGAGAAAGGAGGTGGTAAGGGTATCAATATTTCTAAGTCCCTAAACCGTTAAGAAAGAAGGAGGAAGAGTGATGAGATTGATTATTGCAGGGGTCATCTTTTCTGTCTTGATGGCTGTAGCTTTTCCCAGTGGCGCCTTTGGTGCGCAGGTGAGCGATCAGGAGCTACAGCAGCTTATGCAGACCATTCAACAGCTTAAGGCCAAGGTGGATGCCCTTGAGAAGAAGGTGCAAGAGTACGAGGCCAATCAGAAGAGGGTGGCCAACGATGTTGAAGAGGTTAAGCAGATCAAAGAGGACCTCAAGGCCAAGGCATCCCACCTTGAGAAGCTGGAAGAGACCATTGGCAGGTTTGAGATTGGAGCGGATCTCACCTTTGTTGGGCAGGGTAGCATAAATAACGATGACAATAATCCTGATGATGGCGATACTCAGGATGGGGCCTGGTCTTTTGATATTGAGGTCTCTTCCCAGCTCTGGAAGCACGGGACCGCCTACATGCTCATTGAAGGTGGTCAGGGGGAGGGTCTGGACGACGAGGTGAACACCCTCTCTGGCCTCAACGACGACGCCCCGGGCACAGACTCTGCCCATGCCGAGGTTACGGAAGCTTGGTACGAGCAGGAGGTTCCCCTGAATGGTGCTGGTGGTTTCGTCTTCACCTTGGGCAAGGTGGATCTCACCAACTACTTTGATGCCAACGAGGTGGCCAACGACGAGACCATGCAGTTCCTCTCCTCAGGCTTTGTGAACAACCTTGCCGTGGAATGGCCTGATGACAACGGCTTGGGAGCCAGGGTGACCTGGAGCCCTACGGAGCTTGTGGATCTCAGCGTGGGTTGGGCGGAGTCTGACTCTGACTGGGAGGACATCTTTGACGATGGCTTTGGTATATTTGAGGTTGATCTCAAGCCTACACTTCTGGGCATGCCGGGTAACTACAGGTTCTATGTGTGGGTGAATGCAGCTGATCATGCAGATGTGGATGATCTGAAGGATGTTGCCAGGGGCAAGAAGGCTTCTTTTGACAACGATGAGACCAACTGGGGAGCGGGCTTCAGCTTTGACCAGCAGGTCTCCAAGTGGCTGACCCTTTTCCTGAGAGGCGGGATCATGGACGGAGACGTGGTGCGTGAAGAGGGCGATGTGCCCATAGATGGGGCCCTTAGCCTTGGTTTTCAGGTTGGAGGAGGTCTTTGGAGCAGAGATGATGACGTGTTTGGGGTGGCCTTTGGAACAGTTTTCACGAACGACGAGCTTGAGGGCTACTACGAACTACCTGAGAATGTTTCAGATGAGTACCACTTGGAGGCCTACTACAAGCTTTCCTTCTTTGAGGGTAAGTTTGAGCTGAGCCCCGACCTACAGGTGATCTGGAACCCCGGTGGAGACGACGACGCAGACACGGTCACGGTGCTGGGCACCCGCATGCAGGTGAACTTTTAAGCAGGAGGATGGCTATGAAGAGACTGGTTGTTGCACTAATTGTTGGGGCCTTGCTTGCCACAAGCGGGCTCTCCGTGGCAGGAGAGGGCATGCATCACAGGGTTCACAAGGATAAGACGGCCATAGTTCTGGCGTTTTTCGGCACCACCTACCCTTCGGGACTGAAGGCCATTGAGAACATACTAAACCATGTTAAGCGGGCATTCCCCCACACTGAGGTGAGGGTCACCTTCACCTCCAACATCATTCGCTCAATCTGGCGCAAGAGACAGGCCAATGCCCAGAAGTGGCTCTCTCAGGGGGTTCCCAAAGAGATCCTCTACGTGAAGGGCGTGTTGGCCACCATGGGGGATCTTCAGGATCAGGGCTACAAGAATGTGATTCTTCAGTCCACCCACATCTACCACGGTGAAGAGGTGGAGGATCTGCTCTCGTATCTCAATGCCCTGCGTTCCATAAATACGGTTAAGGAGAAGTGGAAGCCCTTTAATAAGCTGGTGTGGGGCAGGCCCATAATGGGAGACGTAGGAGACAAGTACGACTACCACGAAGACCTGAAGAAGGGCATTGAGGTCCTCAAACCTGACATTGAGCTTGCCCGCAAAAAGGGAGCGGTTCTGGTTTACATGGGGCATGGCAACGAGTACTGGTCCACCGGCATCTACGCTGAGGCCCAGAAGATGCTGCGCCAGCTTTACCCCGATGTGCAGAGTTTTGTGGGCACGGTTGAGGGATACCCTTCCCTTAACGATGTTGTAACCTCTCTCAAGAGGCATGCAAAGAGCAAAAAGGTGGTGCTTAAGCCCTTCATGGTGGTGGCAGGTGACCACGCCCACAACGACATGGCCGGTCCCGATACCGATTCGTGGAAGAACGTGCTGGAGGCGGCGGGCTTCAAGGTTGAGCCTGTGCTTCACGGCCTTGGAGAGAACAACGGGATAGCCGAGATCGTTGTTGACCATGTTAGAGACGCTGCACGGGACGCTGGTCTCGTGTTGAAATAACAGTATTACTCCTATCTCCTCCGCCCCCTTTGTGGGGCGGAGCCCATATTCTGGGGGTGTTTTGGAGAGAGGCATAGAGATTGAGGTTAGGGGCCTTAAGAAGAGCTTTGGCGAGCTTGAGGCCCTGAGTGGTGTCTCCTTTCAGGTTCAGCAGGGAGAGGTGTTTGCCCTGCTGGGCCCCAACGGTGCCGGTAAGACCACAACCATAAAGATACTCACAGGTCTCATCCGAGAGTTTCAAGGAGAGGTCTTCTATCGTGGAGCCCCTTTCTCTCCCCGCTCCATGGAGTTCAAAAGGGTGGTGGGTATGGTGCCCCAGCACAACAACGTGGACAGAGACCTCACCGTTGAGGAGAATCTTAAAGTTCACTGCTACCTTCACGGCCTATTCGGCGCCTTGCAGAAGGAACGCATAAGAGAAGCCCTTGAGTTTACGGGGCTTCAGGATCACCTGAAGCGCAAGGCAGACCACCTCTCAGGGGGAATGAAGAGAAGACTCATCATAGGCAGGGCGTTGCTTCACAGGCCCCAGCTTCTATTTCTGGACGAGCCCGCGGTGGGACTTGATCCTGCGGTGCGCCGCAGCATGTGGGACCTGATCAGGGGTATCAACGCCAAAAGG
>JALWSI010000178.1 GCA_027080315.1 bacterium
CGTTTAGTGCTTCTTGCACCACCGAGTTCAGGTCAATAAGCTCAGATGGCTCGTCTTTTGGAGCTTCACTTAACAGTAGGGCGGCCTTAACGGTGTTGCCAACTCTTTGTGCCGCCTGAACGATGTTGTTCAGATACCTTTTATGGGTAGGGTTATCCACCTCTTCCAGCAGAATCTCTGCAAACCCAGATATTGCTGCCATGGGATTGTTTATCTCGTGAGCTATGGCTGCTGCCATCTGGCCCAGGGATGCCAGCTTGCTGGTGTGGAAGAGCTGTGCCTGAGCCTTTTTTAGCTCGGTGATGTCTTTCATGGTGTGCACAAATATGGGTTTGCCTTCATGGTCTTTGGCCTTAAATACAGAGATCATGAACTCTCTGTTCACCTTTGGCAGATAGACCTCCTGTTCTATCTGCTCCTTTCCGGCTTGGCAGGCTTTTAAGGGGCAGTTAGAGGGAGGCATTTCGTTTCCAGTCACCACGTTGCAACAGGTGTCTCCAACAATGTCTTTAACGTCTTTTCCAACCAGATTGGCAAAGGCCTTGTTGGCTCGTATGATCCTCTTCTGGCTGTTTACTAAGATGATGGGGTTCTTTATGGCGTCAAAGGTCTCTTCCCACTCTCTTTTTGCCATCTCCATCTGCTTGAACATTATGAACCTTTGAAGCGTTAACCCGATCTCTGATGCCAGATGCACCATGCTGAGCTCAACCAGGTTGGGGAAGCGCACCTCTTCTGCTACCTCGCTCCTGAATATGCCCTGGGGAGAGTTTTCTTCCAGGTGGTAGATGGGAAAGCACCACGAGCCTTTTCCCTGAGGCGATAAGGGACAGGTCTTGGGTATGTTCTCTCCAAACAGGATTGTGCCTTGGCAGTATGCCTTGCATTTAGTGCAGGGCAGATCCTTCTCGGTGAGATCCTTTCCCTCCTTTGTGGACTTTATTATCTTATTGCCGTTTATCCGTATGTAGAAAAGGGCGTGGCAGTGAAAGTCGTTTTTGATGATGCTAAGGGCATTCTGAATGGCCATCTCCATGGAAGGGGATGTGAACATCCTTTTCAAAAGCTCTAAAGAAGAAGCGTAGAGCCTTCTGCTCTCTAAAAGCCTGAGCTTCTCCCTCTCCTCCGAGGTGCAGTCAGAGAGGATGAATAGCAGAGATCGTCCTTCTGGGCCTGTGTCCAGGGTGTGGACCTCAAGTTGAAAGAACCTCTCTTCTCCCTTTGGATTTATCCATCTTATCTTCTCTTTGTGCTCTTCTAAGGTTTTCTCTTTCACCTTTTGTATCAGCTCTTGTGGAAGAAGATTGCATAGAGACTCAACCTCCCAGAGGGGGGTTCCTATGGCAGAAAAATCAAGCTGGAAGACCTCGCGGCAGTGTTTGTTGGCATACCATAGTTTTCCCTGTGAGTTTAAAGAGAAGACGGCTATGGGAAGAGCGGCAAGCAGCTTTGAGGTAAGAGCCCTTAATATCGATAGCTTTAACGACTGTTGAGGTCCAGATAGCACCTCTTTAAGCACCTCGGGGAGTAGCTCTATCCTCTCTGGTTCAACCCAACAGTCCACATCTCCGAACCATGCCTCCTCTCTTCTTAACCTTCTGTTGCCAACGGATACTATGGGAACATGCCCATTGAAAAACCTTATCTTTTGCAACGCAGAAAGGATCTCTTGTGATAACGAGTTGGTGTCAACCACAATGGAAGAGAACTCCTCCCTCTCCAAGAGAGACTCCATTTCTTGAGGAGAGGCGAGAAGACAGCTGTAACCTTCCTCTTTTGTGATGGCCTCTTCTATCTCTTTTCCACGCGGAGAAGAGGAAACAACCAGTATCTTTTCCAAAAAAACTCCACCTTTACCCATACCTAACCCTTCCCATGCTAACCTTTTCTTATTAGTATGTCTTTTAACATTGCCTGACAAGGGTTAGAGGGGAGAGGATAACGGTTAAACTTGGAGAAATAGGAGAGTTTGGACTTATTGAAAGGGTGAGGGGAAGCCACCGAGATGTTAAGTCCCCAGTGAAGTTAGGGATAGGTGATGATTGTGCCCTGTTTTACATGTCTGAAGATAGGGTGGGGCTCATCACCACAGACACCCTTATTGAGGACACTCATTTTCGCTTAAAATGGACGGATCTCTTCTCTTTGGGGCGTAAGAGTTTAAATGTTAACCTTAGCGATGTTGCAGCCATGGGAGGGCTACCACTCTTCTACACCCTTTCGTTGGGTCTGCCTTCCTCTTTGCTCTCTGAAGAGGTTGAGGCCTTCTATGCGGGGCTTGACGACGCTGCAACAGCCTTTGGGGTACAACTGGTGGGAGGAGACACCTGCAACTCTCCACTACTCATGATCTCAATCACCTTGGTAGGAGAGTCGGTTAAAGATACTCTCGTGCTGAGAAAAGGCGCTAAGCCAGGGGATCTTCTTGCGATTTCTGGGGTTCCAGGTCTTTCGGCTGTGGGGTTAGAGGCCCTTGAGAGGGGAATCTCTCACAAGGAGGCGGGAGAGGCCATCGCTGCTCATCTTGATCCCTCTCCAAAGATTGAGCTTGGTAGGTTTCTCGCCGAGAGGGGTGTAGCCACGGCTATGATTGACACCAGCGATGGGCTTGCCTGGGACTGTCAGAAGATAGCGCAGGAGAGCGGGGTGGCTGTGGTTTTGGAGAGAAAGAGCATCCCCTTGCCTATTGTGCCTCAGGACTTTGCCCATGATCCACTTTTCTATGCCCTGCACGGTGGAGAAGACTACCAGCTACTGTTCACCTTATCTCCCCTTCGCATGCCTGTTCTGGCCCAGATCTGTAATAGACTGAACGAGAGAATTACCATAATAGGAAGGGTGGAAGAGGGCGAGGGGGTATTCATTGAGGAGGAGGACAGCAGGGTGCCTCTTGAACCAGAGGGGTTTAAACACTTCTAATATGGGCGCTGAAAAGAGAGAGGGCTCTCCTGCCTTTGACAGAAAGGGTTTTAAGAAGGCCTTTAGCTTTCAGACCTTTAAGGACGCCTTCTTCTCCCTTGATTCTTCTCCCCACAAAAAGGCCCTCTCTTTTGCCGTGGGGATATTCATCGCTTTCAACCCCACCTATGGCCTTCACACTGTAGAGGTGTTCGTTGTGGTGTGGCTGTTCAGGCTCAACTTTCCTTTGGTTTTTGCTGGTGCCTGGATGAACAACCCCTGGACCATCTTGCCTGTTAGCACCTTCTGTTACTTTGTTGGCAGGGGTATGATGAAGCCCTTTGGTATCTCTTACGATCCCACTGCTGTTGACCGACTGCTCCACATTCTCATGCACAGCGGATTGAAAGACTGGGTCTCTACCCTGCCACCCCTGCTGCTCCACGAAGGGGTTCCCTTTGTGATTGGCAGTCTCTTTGTGGGGACCATTGCAGGAATACTCACCTACTTTGTCTCTCTCTTTCTCTTGACGAGGTTTCAAAGAATTAAGGCCTCAGCCAATAAGGAGGAGAGGGCATGAGCTTTTCTCTTCCCCGTCCTGAGTGCCTTCAACCCCCAAACCCTGAGCTGGCACACTCCTTCTGGTTGGATCTCAAAAGGGCCTCTCCGGATGTGGTTCAAAAGATAGAGAGGTTAGGGGTCTTAGAGGAGGTTCTCTTTATCCTTGGATCAGGGAGCTATCTGGGAGGTCAGCTTTCAAGGAACCCAGAGTGGTTAGATGAGTTTATGCTTCAAGAGGGGGGACTAAGCTCCCCTGCCTACCCGGAACTCTTCTCCCATCTTCCTTCAGGGGAAGAGAAGGCCTTGGAGGAGATCAGAAGGATAAAGCTGAAGGAGCATCTTCGGATTGGAGTGAAGGATCTGCTATGGGCCGCACCCATAGAGGAGGTGCTTGCAGATCTTAGCACTCTTGCCGATGCGGTTATTGAGGCCATGTTGAAGGTGGCCTGGAGCCGCTGCGTGAGGATATACGGTGAGCCCCTTTCGCAAGAGGGTGAGCCTGTTCAATTCTCTGTTATTGGGTTGGGCAAGCTGGGAGGATATGAACTCAACTACAACTCTGATGTGGATCTCATCTACGTCTACGGTACCGAGAAGGGGGAGACCACAGGTCCCAGGGTGGTTAAGAATCACCAGTTCTTTGTGAGGCTTGCAGAGTTGCTAACCGGTTATCTATCTGCCATGACCGAGGTGGGACAGTGCTACAAGGTGGACCTTAGGCTTCGCCCCGACGGTACAAGGGGAGAGATAACCCTGCCCCTGTTGAGCTACGAGATCTACTACGAGAGCTACGGCAGGGAGTGGGAGAGGGCCATGCTGGTTAAGGCCCGACATGTTGCTGGGGACAAGACCCTTACCCAGAGCTTTTTGGAGGCCCTTAGGCCCTTTGTTTACCGAAGATACCTTGACTCTTCTGTGATTGATTCAATGCGGGAGATGAAGATGAGAATTGATGCCGAGATGTGTAAACGGGGCTCTGAGTACGATGTTAAGCTGGGTAGGGGGGGGATAAGAGAGATAGAGTTTGTGGTTAACGCCATTCAGCTCCTGAACGGTGGCAAGCGTCCTCAGCTGAGGGTTCAAGGAACCATGAAGGCCCTTGAGGTTATTAAAAGGCTTAATCTACTGCCGAACAGCGAGTGCCAGGTCTTGAGTGATGCCTACCGGTTTTTGAGGAGGGTTGAGAATCGCCTACAGATGGTGAACTGCTTACAGACCCATAAGCTGCCTGAAGACCCCGAGGATAGGGAGAGAATAGCCAGGATGATGGGGGAGTTCTCCTCTCTGGAGAGGTTTGATGAGGTCTTCTCCCTTTACACCGGCGGGGTTTACGAGGTGTATAGCAATTTCTTCCGTCAGGAGGGGGGGGAGGTGGCCTGCTCAATCTTGAACCCGGAAGACCTTGAGGCCACCCTTGAGGCCAAGGGGTTTCTGCAGCCATCCTCTTCCGCTGCTGTGGTTAGAAGGCTATTCCTTGAAGACTCCACCCATCTTGGCGCCGAGCAGGGGGTTGCCATAGCCCAGCAGGTTATTGATCTTGCCTCTAACACCCCTGATCCCGACGGGGCTTTAGAGGGCTTAGAGAGGATAGCCCAGGCCTGGTCGGATAGCCTTGCCACCTTCTATTCCCTTCTCGCCGAGAACAGGGGATTGGTTGAGCTGCTTTTGAAGATATTTGGCACCAGCAGGTACTTGACCAACGTGTTGGTGCTTAACCCGGGGGTGATGGACTACCTGGAGGAACCCGACTTTGTTGAGACGGTTCTCTCGGTTGAGGAGCTGGTGGAAGATATTTGGTCTATGTGGGAGCTTGAGGGTGCCCATACCCTTGAGGAGAGGGCAGAGAAGCTACGAGAGGGGATTCTGAGGGAGCTGCTCAGGATAGGGGTGGGGCATCTCTTTCACCAGAAGGGGGTGGAGTGGGTCACCCAGAGATGGACGGTGCTTGCCCAGAGCGTTCTCTCTTCTCTGGTTGACTTCATGGTTGGTGAGGGGTTGATCTCACAGCCTGTTGGGGTGATGGGCTTGGGTAAGCTAGGCAGCAAAGAGCTTATCTACCACTCTGACCTTGATCTCATCTTTCTCACGGCAGATGAACCTTCCTCTACCTCTCAAAAGGGCGTTTCAACCTTGGTTAAGACCTTAGGTGAGCAGACTACCAGGGGAAGGCTCTTTGAGGTTGATCTGAGGTTGAGACCTTACGGGGATCAGGGGATGCTGGTCACCTCCTTAAAGACCCTTGAGACCTATCTCAAAAAGCATGCCCAGCTATGGGAGTTTCAAGCCTTGACCAGGGCCAGGGGTGTGGCTGGGGATGATGAGATATGTTCAAAGGCCTTGGAGATCATCCATGCTGCCATCTACAGAGAGTCTCCTCCTGAGGATATGGCCAAAAGGGTGGCAGATATGCGCCTTCGCATGGAGAGGGAGCTCTCCAAAGGCTCTCCTTACCATCTGAAGTACAGTCCAGGAGGGCTGGTGGATGTTGAGTTTCTGGTGCAGTACCTCAGGTTGCTTCATGGCCATGGCTTCGTGGAGCTAAGAACCGCCACATCCTCCTTTGAGGTTCTTGATCTTCTCCACCGTTTAGACCTCCTCAATGACCAGGATCATCACACCTTGGTTGGGGGGTACCGCTTTTTGAGGGTTGCCGAGATGTGGCTTCGTATCCTCTTTGATGTGCCGGTCTCACGGCTTCCTGAGGATCCAAGGCGCAGACTGATTCTGGCCAAGGCCATGGGATACTCTGACGAGGCTGAGCTCCTGAAAGAGTACGCAGCCCACACCAGTAAAATAAGAGACACCTTCAAGAAGGTGCTGGGGCTTTCTTAAAGCATGGGTAGAAAGTCTGCTGGTCCCCTTCGCTTCGTGATCGCAGTGAACAACCATAAGACCACAGGAACCGGCGCCTTGGCCCTTCTGCTGGCCAAGGGTCTGAAGTTGTTGGGAGAAGAGGTGATCTTTGTGGTTGAGAAGGATGGCTCTCTTGCCCGCTCTGCCCTTGCCGCAAAGATAGAGACCGTGTGGCCTCTACTTAGATTGCCCAACCAGCTTAAAGAGGGGGATACGGTTGTTGTGTTTAGGTCAAAGGATGCTCTGTTCTCCCTTCTATCCCTGGGAATGTGGGTCACCAGGGTCAGGGTGTGGTCCCGCCTTGAGCCACCAAAGGGGTTGGAGCACCTTCTGGGCAGGTTTTTCCATCTTTTCGTTCTTCCCTCCCATGCCCTTGAATCCATGCTTAAAGGGATTCCTTCAGGGGTTTTGCCAGGTGGGGTTGATATCTCACTCTTTCAACCACGGGGCTTAAGTAGGAAGGGTGAGGCTTTAAAAGTGGGCATGGTGGCCCGTTTAAAGCCCGGCAGAGGGCATCAGAGGCTCTTGAAGGCCTCTGCCAAGCTTCCTTTTAGACATCAGGTGGTTCTTGTGGGAGACGGAGAGGCCTTTGAGGAGATTGATGAACTTGCCCGTAGGTTGAATCTATCTTCCCATCTCACCGTGGTGAGAGAGAGGGTGAAGGACTATCCGGGGCTGCTCTCCTCCTTTGATCTTCTCGTCTATCTCTCCCCGGGTTCAGATGCCACCTGCCGTACTGTTTTTGAGGCCATGGCCTGCGGGGTGCCTGTGGTTGCCGCGGCAATTGGAGATCTTGAAGGGATACTTGAGGGTTGCGGGATTGTGGTGAGGGAGAAGCTTGAGGGGGCTCTGCTTTCAATTCTCTCTTCTCCGAGAATGGGGATGAGAATGGGGCGGTTGGGTGTTGAAAAGGTTAAGAGGAGCCACACCCTTGAAAAGCGAGCCCACAGGTTGAAGTCCCTTTTGAAGGTTAGAGAAGGGGAGAAACGTTCCTCTCTTCATTCTGAGATGGCGGTGCTTCAGCTCATCTCTCGTAAAGGTTGCGACAGCGGCGGAGGGCTGCAGGCCCTTCAGCTTGCCTGGGCCCTGAAAAAAAGGGGGATAAAGGCTATCTTCTCTGCCAGAGGGGGAGGAAGCTGCCAGAGAAGGAGCGAAGAGCTGGGTGTGCCCTTCTTTCCCTTCCCCATGAGAGGAGAGTGGGATCTATCATCCCTCGTATCCCTTATTCTCTTATTGAGAAGGGAGGGCATAGCCCTTGTTCACGTCCACAAGGGGCTGGCCCATTCCCTGGCTCTATTTGCCAGTGTGCTGCTTACCAATCCCATATCCATAGTTGCCAACAGGGGGGTCTCTTTTGATTTAGAGCCCTGGAATTGCTGGCGTTATCAGCTTTCCTTCACAAGGGCGGTGGTGGCGGTCTCCCACTCGGTTAAGCAGACCTTGGTTAAGGACGGGTTGTTTCCAGAGAAGGTGAGGGTGGTTCCAGGTTCCGTTGATCTGCAACGGTTCTCTCCATCTCAGGGGGAAGGGGTGCGAAGAGAGCTTGAGATACCTGAAGATGCTTTTCTCGTTGGGTTCATTGCAGCAATGAGACCGTGGAAGAACCACGTTGAGTTTGCCCGGCTCGTGGCCCCACTCATGCAGACACATCCAAACCTTCATTGTCTCTTTGCAGGCAAAGAGAAGCCCAAGATCCTGCGGGCAATGAAGAGGATTGCCAGAGAGGCTGGGGTTGAAGGTCGTTTCCACTTTCTGGGGTACCGTGAGGATCCCGAGAGGATCATTGCTGCCTGCGATCTTACTGTGAACTTCTCTTCCGAGGGAGAGGGGATGCCAGGGGTGCTAAGGGAGTCTCTGTCCTGCGGGGTGCCCGTGCTCGCAACCCCTGTGGCAGGAAATCCTGAGGTTGTGCTCTCTAAGGCTACAGGGGTGATCCTCAAAGAGGATGGAGGGGACCTGCCCGAGGCCTTGGCTCTTCTTAAGTCAACGCCCCGGCTCCGCTTCTTGATGGGCAAGAGGGGACGCTCTTTTGTTGAAAGGAGCTACTCTGTCTCTCGCCGCATAGACAGGATGCTAAAGCTCTACCAGGAGGCGGTTGGTGAGGGAGATTAGCAAGACCAGACACTCTCTTTTACCGCGGGTAGAGCACTTGATTAAAAGAGGCCTCTTTGAGGCAGGTGCCCTTGTCACCCCTGTGGGTAGGGGAAAGAAGGCTCTGGTCTATCTCGTGAGAGATGGAAAAAAGGATGGGGTGGTGAGGCTCTTCAACGATCCGTTAAGGTTTCTCCGCTATCTAAGGGTCTATTCGCTAATGGGTTTCAACTCACCTCTTTTTCCTGCATGCAGGCTTGTGAGGATTGAGCCTGGGCTTTGGGCCAGGGGCCTATTTGCCCTTTCGGTGGAAGAGAGGTTGGCTATGCCCAGATCCCTCTCAGCCGGATTCTCTGAAGGCCTTGGCAGGGTCCTTGCCAGGCTTCACCTTGTTAAAAGGGATAAATGGGGCGGGCTATTCTGGCCTTCAAAGGGGGAGTGCTCAAGGATTATGATCCACCACACCATCTCACGCATAGGGGCCTTGGAGAGATACTGGGGAGAAGGGTTTGGTCTTAGCAAAAACCCCAGGGACTGGTTTCTATCCTGGGAGTCCCGCCTTGATGAGCTTGAGGTAAGCGGCTACCAGCTTGTTCACGGGGATATCGCCATTGGGAACACTGGAATGAGAGGTGATGAGGTGGTGCTTCTTGACCTTGTGCGGTTGCGATTTGCCTTTGCCTTAGAGGATGTGGTTGCCGCTTTGGACATGGTTAGAAGGCAGAAAAGCGTGGATTCCCAAGCCTTGGAGAGTGCCTTCTGGGAGGGTTATCTGGCAAACAGGGTGTTATCGGCCACCGAGAGAGGGTTTTTACCCTTATTTGAGGCGGCTTTTCATGTGAAGAGGCTTAAAAGGGCTGTTAAGCACCTTAAAAAGGGAGAGATCTGGTGGAACCAGAGGGCCTCTTGGCATCTTGGTCAACTGAGGCAGATAGTGAATTAACTCGCCTTTTGGGGTGGTTTTGTGATTGTTGATGAAGTAAATTTAAGTCTATGGGGGTTAGAGATAAGACGGTTAAGGAGCTTCTTTCCCTTCTTGGTGAAGAGAGGGTGCTCACAGGAGAAGAGGAGCTTCTGCTCTACTCTTACGATGGCACAGGGGAAGAGTTTTTGCCCTGGGCCGTGGCCTTTCCTGAGTCCACCAATGAGGTTGTGAAGATCCTTGAGGTGGCCTTTGAGAATGAGGTGCCTCTGGTTCCCCGGGGGGCAGGTTCAGGTTTCACTGGCGGCTCTCTTCCCGTTCAAGGGGGCATTGTGCTCTCAACAGAGAGGATGAACCGTATTCTGGAGATAGATCGCGATAATCTCACCGCATGGGTTGAGCCGGGTGTTGTCACAGGGGAGTTCCAAAGCAGGGTTGAATCTGTGGGGCTATTCTATCCCCCTGATCCTGCGAGCCTCGCTTTCTGCACCCTTGGGGGCAATGTGGCGGAGAACGCCGGTGGTCCCCGGGCTGTGAAGTACGGGGTCACCAAAGATTATGTGCTTGGGCTTGAGGTGGTGCTCTCAAACGGTGAGGTGATCACCACGGGGAGAAAGGTGGTTAAGGACGTGGTTGGGTACAACCTTACCGGGTTGATGGTGGGCTCTGAGGGCACTCTGGGGGTGATAACCAGGGTTCTCCTTCGCCTTCTGCCGCTTCCCGTGGGCAGAAGCACCATGCTTGCCTATTTCAAAAGCAGATACCATGCAGGAAAGGCGGTGTCTGAGGTGCTCTCCCGGGGGGTGATCCCTGTCACCATGGAGTTTATTGACAAAAGCGCCTTAGAGGCGGTGGCTAAACATGCAGAGGTAGAGGTTGAACCAGAGGTTGAGGCTGTGCTGCTTATTGAGACAGATGGCCCCAACTCAAAAGGGGAGCTTGAGCTGTGCAGTGAGGTGGTTGTGCTTCATGAAGGCTCCTTCAGGATGGCTGAATCAGAGGAGGAGAGGGAACACCTCTGGAGGGCCAGAAGGGCCATATCTCCCTCTTTGGTTCACCTCGCCCCCACCAAGGTGAACGAGGATGTTGTTGTGCCACGAAGCCTCTTGGCGACCGCTCTTGAGGGGATCTCAAGAATAGAGAGGAAGGTTGAGCTTCCCATAGTCTGCTTCGGTCACGCTGGGGACGGCAACATCCACGTGAACATCATGACCGACAAGAGCGATTCTTTGGCCTGGGGCAGGGCTATGGAGGCCGTTGACGAGCTCTTTGACCTCGTGGTGGGGCTGGGGGGAAGTATATCAGGTGAACACGGTATTGGTATAACAAAATCACGCTATATCTCAAAGCAATTATCGGGGACGGTTCTTGAATTACAGAGGGGGATAAATAGGGTGTTTGACCCTAAGGGCATACTGAATCCAGGGAAGATGGGGGTGTAAGGGATGCAGCCCATGCCCATTGGTGTTTGGGATTCACTGTTGCGTCTCTTACTGGCCTTTGTGCTTGGGGGCATAATCGGGGTTGAGCGAGAGATGAGGGACCAGCCCGCGGGCTTTCGCACCCATGTGATCCTGGCCATTGGTGCCGCCCTTTTGGGAATCATCTCAATCAATGCCGCCCGTCACTACGGCAACATGAGGGTGGGAGACCCTGCACGAATAGCCGCCCAGGTGGTGAGTGGAATCGGTTTCTTGGGGGCAGGGGCCATCTTCAAAATAGGGGTGAATGTGCGGGGACTCACCACAGCCACCACCCTGTGGAGCACTGCAGCCATTGGCCTTGCGGCAGGTATGGGGTGTCCCGAAGGTGCCATCTTCACCACCGCTCTTGTGATGTTCTCTCTTCTCCTCTTGAGGCGGGTTGAGAGGCTTCTTCTTGCCACAAAGCCAAAGCTTCATCTCTACGTCTCGGCTTACGACTCTCCCTCCATCATGGGGGAGATAGAGAAGACCTTAAACAACCTTTGCCTGAAGATAGACTTTGTTGAAGTGAACAGAGATCCTGAAGTTGGTGAGGTTGAGATAAACATGGTGGTGCGTCCCTTGCCTGGATGTGAATGTTCTGTGAAAACAGGGGGGTCGTCTCTTGCATCTTCCCTGATGCAGCTTGAAGCAGTGCACAATGTTGAGATTAGGTGAAGGGAGACAAAATGAGACTAACCTTTCTTGGTGGTGTGCAGACTGTCACCGGGTCCTCCTACCTTATGGACACCCAGGGGGGCAGGGTGTTGGTGGACTGTGGCATGTTTCAGGGACATATGGAGGAGAGAAACTGGAGGACCCTCTCCTTTGATCCAACCACCATAGATGCCATTCTACTTACCCATGCCCATATAGACCACAGCGGTTTTATTCCTCGGTTGGTTAAGCTGGGGTTTTCGGGGAGGGTGATAGCCACCGCCGCTTCTCTTGATCTCTGCCAGATCATGCTTCTTGACTCTGCCCATCTTCAGGAGATGGAGGCAGAGCACATCTCAAAGAGGAACCTGAGAAAGGGGAGATCCCCTGTTGAGCCCCTTTACACCGTGGCAGATGCAGCCAAGGCCTTTCCACTCTTTAAACCCGTTGGTTATCGCCAAGAGGTGGAGGTTGTGCCCGGGATGAAGGCAACCTTTCACGATGCCGGTCATATTCTGGGTTCTTCCATAGTGCAGGTGAGGGTTGAAGAGGATGATGGCGCTGTGAACCTGGTCTTCTCAGGGGATCTGGGGAGGTACCACGGGCTTATCCTCAGGGATCCTGAACCTGTTGAGCAGGCGGATGTGGTGCTCATTGAGTCAACCTATGGCAATCGGCTTCACAAGGGGCAGACTGATAGCGAAGAGGAGCTTATTGAGATCATAAACAGGGCATACAAAGAGAAGGGGAAGGTGCTTATTCCATCTTTTGCCGTGGGAAGGACCCAAGAGCTTCTCTATCTTCTGAACAAGGCCCGCAATGAGGGCAGGATTCCCCACATACCGGTCTTTTTGGACAGCCCTTTGGCCATTGCCGCTACAGAGATCTTTCAAAGGCACCACGAGTGTTTTGACGAAGAGACCTTGGAGATAATGAAAAGGGATTACGACCCCTTCACCTTTCCGGGATTGAAGATGGTAAGGGCCACAGAAGAGTCAAAGGTGCTGAACAGCATAGACCAGTGTGTGATCATTGCCGGCTCTGGCATGTGCAACGGAGGCAGAATAAAGCACCATCTAAAACACGGCCTTTGGCGGCACGATACCCATGTGATCTTTGTTGGCTTTCAGGCCCAGGGCACCTTGGGAAGAAGGCTTGTGGACGGGGCGAAGAAGGTAAAGATATACGGTGAAGAAATAGAGGTGGGTGCCCAGATTCACACTCTGGGCGGCTTTTCGGCCCACGCAGACCAGTCTGAGTTGCTGAGGTGGCTTGGGGGATTCAAGACTCCTCCTGGTGTGACCTTTGTGGTTCACGGTGAAGAGAGCGCTTCTAAGGCCTTTGCAGAGAAGGTGGAAGAGGTGCTGGGCTGGAGAACCCACCTGCCCTCTATACGAGAGAGCGTTGATCTTGCGCCGCATGCCATTGGACCCTTCCATGCTCCCGAGATGGAGCCTGCCATTCCGCCGGAGGTGCAGGAGCGGTTTGAGGAGATAGAGGGGGTGCTCTACCGCCTGAGGGAAGAGGTGGACAGCCTGTACAGGCACCCGTATAGCCCCGAAACAAAAGAGCGTATCAATCATCTTGCAAGACTCTTGAGGAGGGTTGAGAAGGAGTTGAAGGGGTAGGGATTTTTACTCCTTACCTTTGTGGGCAAACTTTGGCTAACACCGAATAACCGGTTGTGACCAGTGGTAATCCCTCTTTTTAGCTGTAAAGGCTGAGCCGGATTCTTCTTGACGTTGTGAGACTGTGGTGTTATGAGTGGGTAACCTCATGGATTGATAGGGTAACATGTACGTCGTGATTTAGCACGGGTTTAGGAAAGGGGTAAGTATTATGAAGTCAGGATTGTCCGAAGAGTTGGTGATAGCAGTAGCAGAGGATAATGTCTCAAAGGTCAAAGAGCTTATTGCCAAAGGAGCGGATGTTAATGCCAAAAACAGCGACGGCGTAACACCGCTGTGTGCAGCGGCATATCAGGGCAATGTTGAGATGGTTAAGACCCTCATAGAGAATGGAGCCAACTTGAACGAGAAGGATGAAAAGAAAGGCTGGACGCCACTTATGATGGCAGCCGCAAATGGTGCTTTAGAGGTTGTGGAAGCCCTAATTGCCAATGGAGCGGATCCGAACATCAGAGAGGACGAAAAGGGTTGGACAGCCTTAACCTTGGCATCTGCGTTTGGCCATGCCGAAGTTGTAAAACTCCTCATTGCCAATGGAGCAGAGGTCAACATTAAAGACAAAGATGGGCTAACCCCACTAATACAAGCCTATTTATTGGACAGGTTTAATGTGGTGAAGACCCTCATCGCTCATGGGGCCGATGTGAATGAAAGGAGCCGATATGGTTCAACCCTTTTGATGTTGTCCGCTGGCGATGGACGGGCGGATATAGTTAGAGAGCTGATAGCCCATGGTGCAGATGTTAATGCTGAGGTGGAGAACGGCGAGACAGCCTTGATGGTTCCTGCTAAAAAAGGTGATCTTGAAGTGGTTAAAATTCTTGTTGAGAACGGGGCAAATGTTAATGCCAAAGCTGCCAATGGCGCTACGCCATTAATGGGTGCCTCGTGTGAGGGTCATCTGGAAGTGGTAAAGCTACTCATAGAGCATGGAGCCGATGTGAATGCAAAAACAGTGGACGGGATCACTGCCCTGCTCATGGCGGCGGGAGAGGGTCACACAGAAGTGGTGAAAACCCTGATTGCCCATGGTGCAGATGTGAACGTCAAAACCAACGACGGGTGTACCCCTTTGATGGCGGCGCATGATGAAGGGCATGTTGAGATAGCCCATATTTTGAAAGAGGCTGGGGCAAGAGAGAAGGAGATTAGGGTGAGAAGAGCAGAGGATGATGTGTAGAATCAATCTTCACAGTTCCAGAGCTCCAGTATCGTGAGCTTGAAAGGTTGAGTTATTACAAGGTAAGTATAGGCCTGAAAAGGAGATTTTGTGTAGAATAAGGGGTTATGGAGGAAGAGATGACAAAATATTGGCAAATTGCAGCAGGATCTCATGGGCGAGATTACTCAGACTACTTCCTAAAATTTGGAATGGCGTTTGTTGGGGGAGAAAACAATATAAAAACAATGATGGAAATAGATGTAGGAGATATTGTCGTTCTTAAACAAGGCATGAAGAAAATAATCGCAGCAGGGAAAGTAATAGAGAAAGATGGAAAGCATTGTGGTTCTGGTGATAAAGGGTGGTTACGAGATTTTGATGGATGGGACCTGCCGGCATATTGTTATGTTGAGTGGAAAAAACCTAGTCAGCCAGTTTCAATAAGTGGCCTTACTAGAGCGACTATACAAAGGATACATGAGGAAAAACTTAAAAAGGCTGCTGATAATATACTAAAAACTGGAACTGTTGTTGCTGCTGAACCAGAGCCACCAGAGACAAAAGTTGTGGACGATGATGAAATTTTGAAATTTCTAATCAAAGAAGGTTTGAGCCCTTCATGTGCTGATGAACTAACACGTGCTATATCAAGAATAAGATTGCTAGCAGATTATTATTGTAGCTATCATTGGGAGGATATTAGAGAACATGAAACAAGAACTTTTCTGGTTGTGCCTTTACTCATAGCTCTAGGTTGGGC
>JALWSI010000179.1 GCA_027080315.1 bacterium
CCAAGATACGACGGTAGATGCCGCCATCTAAGCTCTCCCCCTCCCAACGCCCCTCCTCCAGTGATTCGCTTCAAGACCCCCCGCGAGGGAGAGACGGTGGTGAATGACCTTGTGAAAGGCACAGTCAGCTTTCCAAACTCTCAGCTGGATGATTTCATAATAGTCCGTTCAGATGGAACCCCTACCTACAACTTCGTGGTTGTGGTTGACGATGCAGAGATGGGCATCACACACGTGATAAGGGGGGATGACCACCTAAACAACACACCCAAACAGATCCTGCTTTACCAGGCGCTGGGTTATGAGCTGCCACATTTTGCCCATGTATCAATGATCCTTGGTCCTGATCATTCAAGGTTGAGCAAGAGACACGGCGCCACCTCGGTTCTGGCTTACAAAGAGGAGGGTTATCTCCCCGAAGCCTTGTTCAACTTCTTGGTGCGTCTGGGCTGGTCCCATGGAGATCAAGAAGTATTCACCAAAGAGGAACTAATTGAGTACTTTGATCTTGATTCCGTTAGCTCTGCAGCTGCGGTTTACAATCCTGACAAGCTTCTCTGGCTTAATGCACAGCACATGAAGATGGCGGATGATGGGCGACTGGCGGATGAGCTTGTGCCCTTTTTAAGAGAAGAGGGCATTACAGAGATCCCAGAAGATAAAGGCTGGCTTGAAAGGGTGGTGGCCTCTTTGAAGGAGAGGGCCAGAACCCTGAAAGAGATGGCCCAGATGGCGAGATTCTACTTTGAGGATCCTGAAGAGTACGACGAGAAGGGGAAAAGAAAGTTTCTTAAGCCGGCAGTGGTGCCGCTATTCCAAGAGTTGATAGAGGAGTTTGAAAGGCTTGAAAGTTTTGGAGAAGAAGAGGTGGAGAAGGCCTTCAATAATGTGCTTGAGAAAAACGGTTTAAAACTTGGAAAACTCGCTCAACCTGTAAGAGTTGCCCTCACAGGGGGTACCGTGAGCCCCGGGATATTTGAGGTGGTTTCCATAGTGGGAAAAGAGGCTGCCATTAGGCGTTTGAATAGGGCTGTGGAGATCATAGAGAAAGGCCAGTAACTTTTTGCAGTTGACAGCGGATAGATATGCTGTTAGGGAGCATTTTCTTAGCAGAGGCGGATTCTGGAGAGAGAAAGGGGGAGTTGTATGGAGATAGGCATTGAGCAGGCGGTGGAGGTGCTAAATGCCTTGGCCAGTGAGGTGAGGTTGGCCATTGTACACATGCTGGTGGAGTGTAATGGCCTTTACTGTTCGGATATTGTCAGCAGACTCAACCTGAGTCAACCTGCTATATCCCATCACCTGAAAGAGCTCAGGCGTTCAAAGGTGATTGTGTATCGCAAAGAAGGATCCTTGGTCTTTTATGAGGTGAATAGAGAGTATCTCTTAAAAGTGCTTCAGTATCTATCAGATCTCATCTCTTGCGAGAAGGAAGCTGTAGCGTAAAGAGCTGATGAGTCTATTTTTTACGCCATGGGTATTCGGATATTTAACTTTTTCTATCTTTAGATATTGACATATTCGGAAGCCAAGAGTATTCACCCCAACGAACTTGGGAAAACCTAAAACTAAGTTTAATTGGTGAAGGGAGGAGAGAGTTATGGATTTTCAGCTTAGTGAGCAGCATGAGATGCTGAGGAAGGCCATCAGGGAGTTTGCTGAGAAAGAGATAGCTCCTTTGGTGGAGAAGATGGAGGAGACAGGCGAGTTTCCTTTGGAGATTCGTCAGAAGATGGGAGCAGTTGGCCTTTGTGGTCTGGTTACGTCCCCAGAGTACGGCGGGAATGGAATGGGTTTTCTCGCAAGGGCCATAGGAATTGAGGAAGTTTCCAGGGTTTGTGCAGGTTTGGGTATTGCTCTTCAGGTGCACCATATGTGTTGCTGGCCCTTGGAGACCTGGGGAACCGAAGAGCAGAAGAAGAAGTATCTGCCCAGGTTAGCCTCTGGTGAGACCTTTGGAGTCTGCTCCATAACCGAGCCCAGCGGCGGTTCTGATCCTATGGGTATGCAGACCGAGGCAAGGCTTGAGGGAGACTACTGGATAGTTAATGGCCGTAAGTGCTTTGCCACAAACTCTCATGTGTCTGACATAATGATCATTGTGGCCAAGACTGGAACCGACCCCAAAGGCAGACCAGCTTTCTCTGCTTTTATCGTTGAGCCCGACTTTGAAGGATTTTCCCTTGGTCGTGAAGAGAAGAAGATGGGCTTCAAAGGCGCTTCCAGTGGAGAGCTGGTCTTCAACGACTGCAAGGTTCCAAAAGAGAATCTTCTGGGTAAAGAGGGAGAGGGCCTCAAGATAGCCCTTGCCACCGTTAATCGGGTTGGAAGGCCGGGAATGGCCAGCATAGGTGTTGGTATATGTTATGCCTCTTTGGAGGAAGCCTCCAAGTTTGCCAAGGAGAGGGTGCTTGGTGGAAAACCCATTGCCAACCTCCAGGCCATCCAGTTCATGTTGGCAGATATGTTCGCTCTTGCTGAGGCGGCAAGGATTCTCAACTACAGGGCCAACTGGATGATGGATCAGGGTATGAACTGCGATACAGAGATGACCCTTGCCAAGTACGTGGCTACTGAGAACGCCTTCCAGTGTGCAAGGTTGGCCTGTGAGATCCATGGGGGATACTCCTGCATCAGCGAGTACGCTGTGCAGAGGTTCCTGAGAGACGCTTGGGTGGCCATACCCTCTGGAGGCACCTCTCAGATTGCGAAGATCGTCCTTGGCAGACACGTTACCAAAAACTTCTAATTGCAGATTAGGGGTTAGCCAACCATGCCTCAAGCTGTTGTTTGTGTGAAGCCGATCCCAGATCCCAAGGAGTGGGATCGGCTCTCCTTGGATCCTGAGACGGGGGTGTTGAAGAGAGCTGGTATCTCTACTGTAATCAACCCCCTTGATAAGAACGCTTTAGAAGCGGCGCTGCAGCTGAAAGACAGGTTTGGATGGACAGTGACCGTTGTTAGCATGGCACCTCCTGATACTCAGAAGACCCTCAGAGAGGCCCTGGCCATGGGAGCCGATAAGGTTCTCATGGCCAGCGACAGGGCCCTGGGAGGAGCCGCCACCCTTGCCACTGCCTACACCTTGGCTGCTCTGGTGAGGAAGGCCGGCGATGCGGATATGGTCTTTTGCGGAAACATGAGCTTGGATGGAAGCACCAACCAGGTGGTTCCCCAGCTGGCCGAGTTCTTGGGGCTGCCCCACGCCTCTCATGTGGTTGGGGTGGAGACAGAGGACGGAAGCACCTTTCGGGTTACCGTTGACCTGAAGGACGCCTTACTCACCTTGCAGCACAGTGGCCCTATGGTTTTGGGTTTGACCAAAGAGGCCAATGATCCTCGTTTGGTGTCGGTTATGGGGATCATCTCTGCTCAGTCAAAGCCTCTTGAGGTCTTTTCTGCCCAGGACCTGGATCTTGATCCTGAAAAGATTGGCCAGAAGGGCTCTCCAACTATAGTGAGTGGTCTTTTCATGCCTGAGATAAAACGCAGAAGAGAGATTCTCTCAGGGGAACCGGAAGAGGTTGTTGACCGATTGATTGACGGATTGAGAGAGATGGGGGTGCTGTGATGGCCAACGTGAGTGACTACTCTGGATTTTGGGTGTTTGCCGAGCAGATAAACGGCAAGATTGCCGATGTTGGGAGAGAACTTCTGGGCAAGGCAAGGGAGCTTGCTGACTCCAAAGGGGTTGAGGCTGCTGCAGTTGTGGTGGGAGACTTAACCGAAGACGAGGTTAAAGAGCTCATCTCTTACGGAGCTGATAAGGTTTATCTTCTCTCACATCCCAACCTGAAGCTCTACTCTTCGTTGACATACACCAGGCTGCTTGAGGATCTGGTTAATAAAGAGAAACCAGAGGCCTTTCTCTTTGGAGCAGGCCCTTTGGGGGCTGATCTTGCTCCAAGGGTGGCTGCCCGGTTAAACACGGGCCTATCTGCCCACTGTGTTGATCTTAAGCTCAACGAAGAAGGTGGTCTTGATCAGGTTGTGCCGGGGTTCGGTGGTTCCCTAATGGCAACAATAGTCTGTCCGAACCACAGGCCTCAGATGGCCACAGTAATGCCTGGCGCCATGAAGATGCCTGAACCCAAAGAGAGGGAGGGAGAGGTTGTCAGGGTTGACGTGGGTGAGGTTCCTTCTCCATCTCCTGAGATCGTTGAGTTTAAGCCCAAAGAGCGTTCAGCAGTGGCCTTGGATGGTGCAGATGTGGTTATCGCCGGCGGCTGGGGCATAGGCAGCGAGGAAAACTGGAAGCTGCTTGAGGAACTTGCTGAGGTTTTAGGTGGTGCCGTTGGTGCAACCAGACCTGCCATAGACGAAGGCTGGGCTCCAGAGGATGTGATGATTGGTCAGAGCGGTAAGACCGTGCATCCCAAGCTCTACATCGGCGCTGGTATCTCAGGAGTGATGCATCACGTGGTAGGAATTCAGGATTCTGAGGTTATTGTGGCCATAAACAAGGATCCCAAGGCCCAGATATTTGAGGTGTGTGACTTTGGAATAGTGGGTGATGCAACCAAGGTTTTGCCGGTTCTCATATCAAAATTGAAAGAGAAGCTTGGGGAGTGAGGGAAAAATAATCTATAAAGAAAGGGGGTGATATTTTTATGGCTGATTTCCCTAAGAAAGTTCTCGTTTGTACTGATCTGACTCCTGAATCTGAGGGTACCGTTGCATACGCATCGGACTTTGTGGAGAAGATAGGGGGAGAGATGCTTTTGCTCTACGTGGTTCCCGAGTTCTTCACAGAGGCGGATCTTATGGAGCTCTCTATTCCTGGGGGGAAGAAGGAAGTGTTTGTTCGTCTGAAGGCGAAGGCCGAGAAGGATATGGCCAGTTTCTCATCTAAGTATTGCAAAGGTTCAGCTTGTGACGCATTGGTGGTCTCAGGGGTTCCTCCAGTGGAGATTTCCAGAGTGGCTGAGGAAAAAGCGGTGGATCTTATTGTTATGGGATGCCACACAAGAACTGGGTTGGGATTGGTTGAGAGAACCATTGCTCGTGCGAGCTGTCCTGTATTGGTGGTTAAATAGTGAAAATACTGCGAATCAGCCAAAGAGAGGAGGATTAGGATGAAATTCTATCTCATGAAGGATCGCCCCTACGGTGAGGAGCAACCCTATTGGGGAGGTCCTCTCAAACTCAGATTGCCATTTATCCACTATCCGATAGAATGGGCAGATTTTATTCAGGGTGCGATTCTTGCAGTGGTGCCCATGGGCATCATCGCGGCTATGACGAAGTATTTGGGGATTCCCTTTGAGATAGCTATCACCATGGTGATCATAAACAACTTCTTCTACCTCATTCACACAACCTTTGGAGATCCCACAGTAGCAGGGTGGATCACTGCGGGCATTCCGCTTTATATAGGTTGGCTTTCAAACTATCCTCTTGGGCCAGAGAGGCTGAAAGCCCTTATTGGATTTCAGTTGGTGGTTGGTGCTATATTCTTGATTCTTGGTGTCACCGGCCTTGCAAGAAGAGTGGTGAGCATCGTACCTGCGTCCATCAAATCTGGAATCCTTTTGGGCGCTGGTTTGGCCTCCATAATAAGGGTGTTCAAACCGGGAAGTTTTTTCCAGCAGATGCCTTACACCTTAACCATCGCTACTGTTTTCTCTTTCTTTATGCTTTTCTCCAAAAGGGCGTTAGCTCTTAGACAGAAGTATGGGATCTTCAGATGGATAGCTCAATATGGGATCGCTCCAGCCTTTTTGGTTGGTTACGGAGTGGGGGTTATTCTGAAAGAGGTCAAGCCCCCTACCATGAAGTATGGCCTCGTGCATTGGGATATTGCGGGTATGATGACCAAAGTGTCTGCCTTAGGGGTTGGGTGGCCTACAGCAAAAATGATGGTTGATGCTATACCCTTAGCGATAATGGCGTATATTCTGGCATTTGGGGATATCCTTATCCTTGAGTCTCTAATTGAAGTTTGCAACAGGGAAAGACCGGATGAGAAGATCGTGTTTCAGGCCAATCGTACTCATATTATCACCGCCATTAGGAACATAATAGAGGCTATATTTTTGCCGTTCATCTCTTTAGCTGGTCCCCAGTGGACAGGAGGTCAGGCTTTAGTTGTTAATAGGTACATTAACAGTACTCCAGAAGAAGAGCCCACCTATTGGGGAGGAGCTACCAGCCTCTTTTGGGGTATGAGTATAGCTCTTTGCTTGGCTGTGATAGTCTCTTTTTGCAAACCTGCTTTAAAGGTTGGGTTTGCTCTTACGCTAATGATTCAGGGATGGCTTTGCTGCTATTTGGCGATGGAGATGCTTCATGACAACGTGCAGCGCGGTATCTCAGGAGTAATGGGCTCGATTATCGCTGCTAAACCCGGTTCAGCATTGGGCTTAGGTGCGGGGATCGTGATGTACGTTCTAATTGAGTATATTAAGAACGGTGGGTTAAACAACGGGTCAAAGGAGGTTACGGGGTCGTCTGAAGAGAGTAAGCAATGAGGTGAACTCGGCGGGAGATAGAGAGGGAAAAATAAAAAGGTTAATACCCCCCTCACCTTTTAAATTCCCCTCTCTCTTTCTCCCGCCCCTAATTTAACGAGTTAAGGAGGAGGTTTGCAATGGCACTGAGAACGCCAGAGGAGTACAGAGAGAGCCTCAGGAAGATGCGCCCAAACATCTACAAGTTTGGGGAGCTGATTGAGGATGTGACCACCCATCCTGCAACCAAACGCACCATTAACGGCCACGCACAGCTCTTTGAAGCTTACGAGAATCCAGAGTATGCAGATATATTCACCACCACCTCTCATCTTACAGGCGAGAAGATCTCACGCTATCTCTCCATTGTGAGGTCCGCAGAAGATGCTGTTTACAACTGTAAGATGAAGAGAGCCGCTTACCATCTTACCGGAACCTGTACTGGAGGTAGGTGTGTGGGCTTCACCGCCCTCAACGCGATGTGGGCAACTACCTACGAGATAGACCAGGAGTTTGGCACCAACTACCATGAGCGCCTCAAGAACTGGTTGCTTGATGCCCAGGCTCGGGACATCACCTGTGCCGGTGCTCTTACCGATGCCAAGGGAGATAGAAGCCTGCCACCTCACATGCAGGCTGATCCGGATCTCAACCTTAGGATAGTGGAGAGGAAAAGCGACGGCATAGTGGTCAGGGGTGCCAAGTGCATGATCTGTGGAGTGGCTGCCGCCAACGAGATCTTCGTTCTTCCTGGTGGAGCTTACAAGGAGCCTGATGAAGACTATGCAGTATCTTTTGTGGTTCCAAGGGACATTGAGGGACTCACTATTGTTGAGGTTCGCAGAGCCAGTGACAAGAGAGAGTACGAAGAGGGTTTTGATATTCCCAACGACATAGGTGGTATCACCCAGGCTTACCTCTTGTTTAATGACGTGTTTGTGCCTAACGAACGTGTCTTCATGGCTGGAGAGTACAAGTATTGCCTTAAAGCCATTCAGTACTTCACCTCAACCTACAGGGCAGCCATAGGCGGTTGTGTGGCTGGCCAGGGAGATATCAAGGTAGGAGCTGCAATAGCCCTTGCCCGGTGTAACGGTCTCTCACAGAAGGTCTTCATGGACAAATTGATTCAGATGCAGATCAACAACGAGACCACCTTTGGAATGGGAGTGGCAGCCTCAACCCTTGGACAGCCCCATCCCTCTGGGTGCTGGAACTGCGATCCCTTGCTGGCAAATGTGAACAAGGTGCATGTGGCTGTCCGCCCAGAAGAGACCAACAGGCTTGCCAGGGACATTGGCGGCGGTATCGCCGAGACCGGTTGTCTTCCTTCGTATCAGGACATCATGGATCCCAGGTACGGGGATCTCATTAAGAAGTACCTGGGTGCGGCCTTACCTTGGGAGCCAAGAGCCCGTGCGGCAAGGCTTATTGAGTGGCTAACCTTAGGCCCAGGTGTGCCAGGATGTATGCATGGAGGAGGCTCACCCGACGCAGCCAAGCTCATGGTGAGAGTGAGCACTCCTTGGGAGAAGTTCGTGGATCTCGCCAGAAGAATAGGCGGCATAAAGGACGAGATCCCCGAGCCAGCCAAGAAGAAGAAATAAAACCACATTTTGGGAGGTAGCGGTATGAAGGGTGGAATCTATGTTTATACCCGCCCGGATCCCAACGAGAAGTATTGGGATCCGGAGATTGAAACCATGGCTCGTGACAAGATGCGGGAGCTGCAGCTGTCAGAACTGAAAGAGATGCTCCAGTTTTGCTACGACAACTCTCCTTACTACAAAAGCGCCTTTGACGAAGCTGGGGTTAAGCCTGACAAGCTGAAGAGCCTTGAGGACATCAAGCACTTTCCATTCACAAACAAGAAGATTGAGAGAGATCGGCAAGAGGCGGTACCTGACCTGGGGGACATGATCTGCGTTCCCGAGAGCGAGATCGTTTACATCTCTGCCTCCAGCGGATCCACAGGAGTCCCAACGGTCTCTCCTTTCACTGCCCAGGATTTTGATGAGTTCCAGGACTATCAGGCCCGTCTATTCTGGAGCATCGGTATGCGTCCCAACGACAGATACGTGCATGCCTTGAACTTCACCCTCTTTGTTGGAGGTCCCGATGTGATTGGAGCCATGCGCACCGGTGCCATGGGCATCTGGGCAGGGACTGTTCCAACTGAAAGACTGCTCTTTATCTTACAGAACTTCAAGGCCACCATAACCTGGACCACACCCTCTTATGCCTGGTATCTTGCAGAGTCGGCCAAAAAGGAGGGAATTGATCCCGCAAAGGACCTGAATGTGCGCAAACTCATAGTGGCTGGTGAGCCTGGAGGGTCAATCCCCGCTACCAAGATGGCCCTTGAGGAACTCTGGAACGCCAAGGTGTACGACTTTTACGGGCTGTCTGACCTCTTTGGAGCCAATGCAGGTATGTGTGAGGAGCAGAACGGCTTGCATATGTACGAGGATCACCACCTGATTGAGGTGCTGGATCCTGACACCCTTGAGCCTGTTGGTGAGGGCGAGCGTGGAGAGCTTGTGTTGACCACCTTACGCAAGAAGGCCAGGCCCATGATCCGCTTCCGCACAGGGGACATCGTGACGGTCACCTGGGAACCCTGTGCCTGCGGCAGGACCGCTCCGAGGATAATGGGTATCCACGGGCGTCTTGACGACATGCTCATCATCACCGGTGTCAACGTCTTCCCCAGCGACATTGAGTATGTGGTGAGGAAGGACGAGCGCCTAACCGGTGAGTACAGAATGATCGTCTATCGCGACGAGAACCACCTTGATCGTTTTGAGGTTGAGGTTGAGGCAGTGGATCCAGAGCTTGTGGGAAGCCAGGAGTTGGCAGAGGATATCCGTGCAAAGATCAAAGTGAGAGTGGGCGTCTCACCGAGAAAGGTACATGTGAAGGCCGATGGTGATCTGCCCAGAGCTACTCACAAGGCTAAGAGAGTGATAGACAAGAGAGAGGGAGTCTGGCAAGAATAGACAGCTCCTCTTAATTGGACCCTTCCTGCGGGGACGGTGGAGCCGTCCCCGCTTTTATTGTAATCCCCGGGTGGACACTGCATAGCGGAGGGTAAGGATTGTTACAGCGGATTGTAGAGTTCTTGGTTAAGACGATTGGGACCATGGGATATCCGGGGATACTCTTTCTAATGGCTTTGGAGTCTTCCTTCTTTCCTTTTCCCAGTGAGGTGGTTGTGCCCCCTGCCGGTTATCTGGCCTCAAGGGGAGAGATGAATCTCTGGTTGGTTATCGCAGCGGGAATAGGGGGTAGCCTGTTGGGAGCGATCTTCAACTACTGGCTTGCAATGCGTTTTGGCAGGCCTTTCTTTGAGAAATACGGCAGGTACCTGCTGGTTAGTCACTCTTCTCTGCAAAAGGCCGATCTCTTCTTTGAGCGCCACGGACACATCAGTACCTTCATCGGAAGGCTACTGCCGGGAATACGGCAGTACATCTCTCTGCCTGCTGGTCTTACCAGAATGAACTTTCCCCTTTTCTGCGTCTTCACCGCCTTGGGAGCGGGAATATGGGTTACGGTTCTTGCCCTTTTGGGGTTCTGGTTTGGAAGGAACCAGAAGCTGCTCTTATCTTATCTTCACAAGGCCTCTTTGGGTTTGGTGGTGGGTTCTCTGGTGCTGGTGGTGCTCTACGTGGTCTTTAGAAGCAAGAGGATTCGCGTCCCCTAAAGCAGAAGAGCATGATCTACGACATCCCCTTGTCTTTGTGAGCTAACCTTACCTCCTCAAAGGTGTATCTTTATCCCCCGCAAAGAGAAAAATGTGAAAATTTACGGAGTGGATTCGTATTAAGTGGTGAAAGGGACACTTGAAGAGAGGAGGTATCATGGGAGCAAGAGAGGTAAAGTTGGATACAGAGGGCAGGCTCTTTTTGAGGGGTATGCCAGGCTACAGGGAGAGCTTTGAGAATGCCTTTGAGGAGATAACCTCCCTCGGCATTGATACGGTGGTACGCCTCACCTCTTTGGGGGAGGTGATGGAAAACTCGCCTATTTATGCCGCTAAAATTGAAAGGGGCGAGATCCCGTGGGATGAGAGGGAGTTCCCTGTTGAGGATTTCGGAGTTCCAGAGGACGAAGAGGGGTTCCTCCGTCTGGCGAGAGCGACTGCCCAGATGCTGAGGGAGGGGAAAAGGATGATGATTCACTGTTTGGGAGGAATAGGACGCACAGGAACCTTTGCCATCTGCGTTCTTATGGCCCTGGGGTATCCCCAAGAGGACGCCATAACGAGGGTGAAAGAAGCTGGTTCATGTCCCGAGTCCCTTGAGCAATGGAGGTTGATAGACAGGGCCTGCACAATCCTAAAGAATTGATGCTTTTTCAGGGTCTCTAATCTCCGTGCTCTATTGCCTGTTTCAGCTTTTTGGATAGTTTCAGGAATCGGGCGTGGCTAAGCTTTGAGCCTGTGGAGTCCACCACGTAGAAGGCGTCCACAGCCTTGTTGCCCTCGGTGGTGATCCTGGTTGCTTCAATGGAGAGCCCCTCATTGGTGAGGGTTGAGGCTATGTCGTAGAGCAGACCTATGCGGTCTAAGGCCTTGATGTCAATGATGGAATGGGTGTGGGAGGTGTCGTTGTCCAAGGTGATCTTGGTAGGTACCTTAAGGTTGCTGTACTTCTGAGAGAGAAGTGAGGGCTTCTTTTTTTTGAGCAGCTCCTCAATGGTGGTCTCGCCAGAGAATACAGCCCCAAGGTCCTCTTGTATCTTCTTAATTGTGCGTTCTCCTATCTCGTATCGGAACCTTGAATCGGTGATGTGGAACACGTCTAAGGCGTAGTCATCACCGCATAGAAACAGCCATGCGCTGAGCACGTTCACCCTGTTCAGAGAGAGCACTCCCACGATGTTGGCGAAGTCGCCAACCAGGTCCCGTTTGCAAAGGGCCATCTCCGTGTATCCCTCCTCTGGATGCGGGGCGAAGTTTATGCTGTATCCCTTTGAGACCCTTGCCTTTATCATTGGTGGTATGTGTACCGCCATGTGCCTTATGGAGACCTGGGCTAAGTACTTCTCTGGCATTTGGGAAAGGACCTTTGCAATCTCCTCTCTTGTGAATGACCCTTTGAGTTTCTTCTCTAACCTCAATGAGAGCTCTTCAACCCCTCTCTTCTCCTCGGGGCGTGAGAGGGCCTCTTCTCCTCTTTCAAGGTAGTCCCGTGTGCGTTGGTAGGTTTCAAGAATGATGTTGGCTTTCCAGTCTGTCCAAACGTCTGGGCCAACGGCTTTCAGGTCTCCGTAGGTGACCAACAATAGAAGATCAAGCATAAGAGGAGTCTCGCAGATGTTGGCGAGTTCTTTGAGAGAGTTCGGATCTGTTGGATCCCTTCTCAGGGCGGTCTGGTACAGGGTGGTGTGATGTCTCACCAGAAACTGGACGATCTCTATCTCGTCCTCGGGGTAACCAAGTGCTTGTAGCATCTCGGTGGCAATTCTTGCCCCTCTCACCGAGTGCCCCCCGCCTCTTCCCTTGCCAATGTCGTGCAAAAGCAACGCCAAAATGGTCAGGTGGCGCTTCTCTTTTGGTATGGAGTTACACACCTCAAATAGCTCTGGATTCTCAGGGTGGTCATCTTCAAGCTCTTCGTAGAACCTGATGGAGAGCAGGGAGTGCTCGTCCACGGTGTAACGATGGTAGATGTCAAACTGCATAAGGCCCCTCAGACGCTCCCAAAGGGGAAAGATTCTTCCCAGAAAGCCCACCTCGTGCAGAAACCTTAGAGTGCTGTAGGCGTTCTTTGAAGCGAGTATCCTGTTCAAGGTATCTCTGACCTTAGGCGACTTGTAGTCCTCCTCTCTCCACGAGAGGGGAGGGATCCAGAAGCTTTTGGGGATAACTTCAAAGTTCATGCCCTGAAGCTGGAGCCTGTGGACATCCTCAAGGAACTCTTCAGGGGCGTTGTATCTTCGTTCAAGTACCTCAAGAAGGGTCTTCACCTCTCCCTTCCTGAAGGGGGTTAGCCTCATCTCCTCCATGGTGCGGAGCAGGAACGCCCTGGCAATCCTGCGGATGGAGGCTACGCTGGCGTAGTAGTCACGCATGAAGAGCTCTACCGCTATCAGCCTTCGGGTGCTGCGGTATCCTAAGTGTTCGGCTGCAAACTCCTGAATATCCAAAGATAGAGTGTCGGATTTTCGCTCTCGCCTTGCGTGGATCTCGTTTCTCACCCTCCATAGAAAGTCAACGGAGTTGGAGAGAATCTCAAACTCCAGAGGGGTCAGAAGCCCCTTTCTCTTGAGATCCCTTATTGTTGATGAGCCATAAACCGCCTTTGCGGCCCACAGCATTGTGTGCACGTCTCTTAGACCACCAGGGCTCTCTTTAACATTGGGCTCCAGCAGGTACATTGAGGCCCCAAACTTATCGTGGCGTTCTTCAAGCCAGCCCATAAGTTCTTTGAGAAACTCCTGTTTCTTCTTTCCCTTCAGCCCCCCGGGAAGCATGTTCTTGAACCTAAGGTAAGGGTTGAGGCTTCCTCCAATGAGCCTGGCGTCAAGAAAGGACATGCGGATGGTGCTGTCCTCTTTCATCAGTTTTATGGCCTCGTTCACCGAGCGGTAGCTGTGCCCCACGTGGAGGCCCATGTCCCAGAGGGTCTGCACAATAGTGCCCACCTGCTCCTCCCTGTTGAAGCCCCTGCCTGTGTAGAGAAACATGATGTCAACATCGGAATAGAGCCCCATCTCTTTGCGACCGTATCCTCCCAGAGCCACTATGGAGTAGTCGGCGTATCCCTGTTTGAATAGGGCGTGGAAGAGCCTGCGGAGGATGGTGTCCACCATCTGGGTGAAGAGGGATATCTGAAGGCTTCCCTTCACACCTTGGTGGTTCCACTCAACCACCAAGGCCCGTTTTCTCTCAATCTCCTCTTTGAGCTCCAAGGCGATCTGGGAGATATCTAAGCCGCTTTCTCTCACATTGCCTCCTTATCCTTCAAGAATATGGGGAATCACCTCTACCGATACCACCTCTTCTCCCTTCACCTCAACTGCCACTAAGTTAACGGTGTACTCCTTCTTTATCCCCTCCTTTTTCAGGTAAGCCTCTACCGCTCTCTTCAGCTTTTTCAGTTTTGAATGGCTCAGAGACTCCAAGGGCGATACGGGGCTATTCTGTTTGGCGGTGCGCACCTCAAAGAAGTGGATAATGCCTTCTCTCTCTGCCACAATATCCAGCTCTCCTATGGGAAGGAGATTAACGTTTCGGGCCAGCACCTTGTAGCCTGTCTCCCTCAAGAACCTGGCTGCTGCCTCTTCACCGAGTCTGCCAAGCTCACCTTTCTCCATCTAAAGCTCCTTCTGTGAATGGGGGAGTATCCCCTGGCCTCAAGGGCGAGACGGTGTTCTTTTGTGGGATAACCCTTGTTTTTGTCCCAGTGGTAGTGAGGGAATAGCCTGTGGTACCTCAACATGAGCCTGTCCCTTGTCACCTTTGCCAGTATTGAGGCTGCTGCAACTGCGTAGCTTTTGGAGTCCCCTTTCACCATGGGCATCACCCGTAAAGGGAGATCAAGCATGTCTCTGCCATCAACCACCACCAGCTGAGGGGTGGGCTCAAGGGCCTTCACAGCCCTCTTCATGGCTCTTAGGGCCCCCTGTCTGATGTTGTGCTGGTCAATGAACCTCCAGCTTGCCACCCCTATGGTCCATGCAAGAAGGGAGTCTTTCAGCAGGGCCGCCAGCTCTTCCCGGTCTTTGAAGGATAGCTGTTTTGAGTCGGTTACCCCCTCAACAGGATTATGGGTTTCTACGTTCACCACCACAGCGGCTGCCACCACAGGGCCTGCAAGGCATCCTCTACCCGCCTCGTCCACTCCGCACAAAAGCTCTATTCCAGCCTCTTTTGCCAGCCTTCTGTCAAACTCAAAGGGCTCAATAACCGATCTCCTCAAGGCGCTTCTTCATGTGTTCAAGCTCTTTCTTAACCACCTCGGGCTTGAAATCCTCCTTTTGTAGCTCTTCAAGTATGGCTATGCCCTTCTTTCTGTTGCCCATCTCCTCCATGAGAAGGGCCATTGAGAGCATGGCCTCTTTGCAGAGGTTGTCTCTCTTGGCTCCCTGACACACCCTTGAGTAACAGGTCTCTGCATCGTTGAAGAGGCCCTTTGCCCTGAAGAGGTCTCCAAGGAGAAGGGAGAGCTTTCTTCCCTCTTCGCCAGGGGTTGAGAGGACCTTTTGTGCCAGCTCTTCTGCCTCTTCAATGTTGCCCAGCTTGATGAGGGTTCTTACGCTCCCCGCAAGCAAGGGCAGCTCTTCTCCATTGTTCTCCATGCCTTTGCGGTAGATGGCCAAAGCCTCTCGGGGATCATTCAGGTCTTTTTCGTAGATCTCTCCCAGAACCACCCACACCTTTTTCGCCTCGGGGCTCTGGGGGTACTTTGAGAGAATCTTTTTGAGCAT
>JALWSI010000180.1 GCA_027080315.1 bacterium
CTGCCTGATCCACCAGGTGGCGTAGGTGCTAAACTTGTAGCCACGGCGGTACTCAAACTTCTCAACCGCCTTCATAAGGCCGATGTTGCCCTCCTGAACCAGGTCTAACAGGTGAAGCCCTTTGTTGGTGTACTTTTTGGCTATGCTCACCACCAATCTCAGGTTGGCCTCTGCCAGGAACCTCTTGGCATCCCTCTCTTCCTGAAGCCCTTCCTCAATCACCTGTAGCACCCTGCTAAGCTCGTCCAAGGGCAGGGCTGTCTCCATCTCAATGGCCCTTATCTTATCCTGAAGCTCCATTATCTCGTGGGCCAAGCTCTCAACCTTTTCTGGGGCCATGTTTGTGACCTGGCGTAGCTTGGTTTCTCTCTCCTCGTCGTTCTCAATGGTCTCCATGTTCTTGTAGAACCTTAAGAAGGTTGAGGTTGGCATAAGAAGGATCTCTTCGCACTCCCTTATTCTGCGGCGGGCCCGTTCCCCTTCCTTCACATAGGTTCTAACCAGATCCACCAAGCGGTTCACCTGTGAGCTGATGAGGTGCATGTCATCAATGATTCTCACCATGGCCTTCCGCTGAGACTCAACCTCTTCCTTCAGGGCCTTAAGCTCGTCCTCTGGCAGGTCCTTCTGCTCCATAAAGAGCCTCTTCTGGCTCTTCTCAAAGGATGAGAAGAGAAGCTCAAGCTCATCTAACTTTTTGAGTATCTCCTCTCGCTTCTGGTCCATGTCCTCGTCTTCATCAAGTAGAAAGATCTCTTCTAACTCAACCTCGTGGTTCTCAATGTCGTTTCTCAGCTTAAGAAGCTCTTTTACGGTGAGAGGTATGCTCATGACAGCGTCAATGGCCCGGTTGCGTCCACTCTCTATTCTTTTTGCAAGCTCAACCTCCTCTTCCCGGGATAACAACGGAATGGAACCCATCTCTTGCAGGTACATACGCACAGGATCTGAAGGGGATGTGGTGCCCTCTTCCTCTTTGAAGGCCAAGGCAACCTCTTCGTCCTCAACGTCCGCCACCTCATCCTCCAGGTTTATGGCCTGGGTGGGGTCGTCAAGCACCTGGATGTTCATCTCTTCAAGTACGTTGAGAACCTTCTCTATCTGCTCAGGCTTGGTCATTTCCGGAGGCAGGGTGTCGTTGATGTCGTCGTAGGTTAAGAACCCCTGTTTCTTCCCCTGAGCAATGAGCTTTCTCAGGTTACCCAGCTGCACTAACTCAAAGTTCTTCATGGGCATCATCTCCTCTTCTTATGCTTCTTTTTAGGTCCCTCATCAGAACCATGTATCTCTCTGACAAGGCCCGTCGGGTCTCCAGATCCTCCGAGGCCGAGAGGGCCTCTTTAACCTCAGCCACCTCTCTCTTCAACCGTCTGGCTCTAAGTCTATCCATGCACCCTTTGAGGATACTCTCCTCTTCTCCAGGCGGAATCTCCATCATGGCCTTTGTGACTCTCTCTTTGGCCTCGTCTTTTAAGGCGGGCATGGCCATCTGGGGACTGGCGTAACGCTCTATAGTTTCAACCGCCTCCCTCATGGCCTCTATCTCGAATAGGGCGGGCTCAAGCTCGTCTTTAACTTCAAACCATAAAGACGGCTTCACAAAGATCGTGCCCAAAAGCATCTCTTCCCAGTGAAGGCCTTTTCGGGCCTCTCTTCTTCTATTCTGGCGAGAAGGTCTCTCATTCTGGGTGGCAACCTCTTTTAACACCTCTTTGGAGATTTCGGTGCGCTTTGAGAGCTCTAAAAAGTACGAATCCTGAACCACGGGGTCCTTGATCTTGCCCAAAATAGCCGCCATCTCTTTGGCGTAAAGGGATCTCTGCTGAGCGTTTGAGAGGTTGTACTCTTTGGCCCTATTATCAAATACTGTGAGAATAAAGTCCCTTCCGTTCTTTAAAGCCTCTTCAAAGGCCTCTCTCCCATAAGTTCGCAGAAAGGAGTCGGGATCCTCTCCCTTTGGAATCATTACCACCTTGGGCACAATGCCATGCTCAATAAAGACCTCTCCTGTTCTCACTGTGGCCTTCCAGCCCGCTTCGTCTGAGTCAAAGAGCAGACTCACCTCTTTTGATAGCCTTTCAACCTTTCTTGCCTGAATCGGGGTGAAGGCTGTGCCCAGGGCAGCAATGGCCTGGTTGAATCCATGTATGTGGCAGGCAATCACGTCCATGTAGCCTTCAACCAGCACCACCCCCTTCTCCCGGGCCACCTTTTTGGCAAGGTGGTACGCAAAAAGGGTTCTTCCCTTCTGGAAGATAGGGGTTTCTGGAGAGTTCAGGTATTTGGGCTCCTGGTGTTCTTCAATGGCCCTTCCCCCAAAGGCTATAACCCTGCCCTTCTCGTCGTGTATGGGTATCATGAGCCTGTGGCGAAACCACGGATAGAGAGAGCCGTCATCCCTTCTGCCCAACAGCCCCCAATCCACCAAGTTTCTTCTGTCAAACCCCTTCTTTTCAAGGTGAGATATTAAGCCAGACACTTCTGCTGGGGCGTATCCAATGCCGAAACTCTCGGCCCATTCTTTTGCTATTCCCCTCTTTAGCAGATACTCCAAGGCGGCTTTTCCCTCTTTTGAGAAGAGCCTTTCTTGGTAGTATTCTGCGGTGATCCCATAGGCCTCCCTTATTCCTTCATGTTTGCCCTCTTGGGGAGAGTCCTTTGGAATCTCTACCCCCGCCCTCTCTGCCAGGACCTCAACCGCTTCTGAGAAGGAAAGGTTCTCTATCTTCATCAAGAAAGAGATGAGATCACCGCTGGCCTTGCATCCAAATCAGTGAAACAACTGACGTTCTGGGTTGACAGAGAAGGAGGGGGTTTTCTCCTTATGGAAGGGACATAGCCCTATAAAGTTTCTACCTGCCCGCCTCAACGAGACATAACCCGAGACCACGTCAACTAAATCAAGGCGCCCTTTGATCTCTTCTATGATCTCTGGAGAAATCCCCATGTTAGACTGTTAATTTAGGTTTGACAATGGTGTTTTGCAAGGGGCTAAAAGCAAAGTCTGCCAATAAGAAAATTACCCTTTGCACCAGTTATTTTCACAGTATAGTACCTTCCTTTGGCGACCTTCTTCTCTTTCCCTTCAACCAGCACCGTGAGGTAAGAGGTTGACAATCCCCTTAACAGCCCTGAAGCCTTGTCTATCCTTCCCTCCATGAGCACTGGTATCTCTCTTCCCACAAACCCTTTCATGAACTGGGAAAGCTTTACTTCTTTGAGTTCTTGAAGTTTCTGGTATCGTTTCTTCTTCTCTTCGGGAGGCACCATGGGCATGGCTGAGGCTTTGGTGCCTGCTCTTGGAGAGTAGGAGAATATGTGCATTCCGGCTACCGCTAATTCCTGTAACAGGGAGAGAGTAAGTCCGAAATCCTCCTCGCTCTCGGTGGGGAAGCCCACCATCACATCCACCCCTAAAAAGAGATCGGGAATTCTCTCTAATAGCTCTTCGGCAAGGGCTTTGAATCCAGAGGAGTCGTACCTTCGTCCCATGAGAGAGAGTATTCTGTCGCTGCCGCTCTGCATGGGTATGTGAAGATGGGGGCATATTCCAGGGACCCCTTGTGAGGCTTCGGAGATGAGGGTGATGAGCTCAGGGTAGATCTCTGTGGGCTCAATGGAAGAGAGCCTTAGCCTGTCCATGCCTCCCTTCTCCAAGAGGATTCTTAGAAGTTCTGTGAGATTAACATCTTCCCATTGGTAGGCTCCGAGGTTTATTCCCGTTAAGACTATCTCCCGATACCCACAGGCGGCAAGCCTTTGAACCTGACTCAGAACCCAGGGGGCAGGGGCGCTTCTTGCAGGGCCTCTGGCTCTCCACACGGTACAATACGAGCATCGGTGGTTGCAGCCGTCCTGTATCTTGAGAAAGGCTCTGGAGTGTCCGAAGAAGTTGTCCCCTTCCATTGGGCAGAAATCCCTCTCGTCCATAACAGGGGCCACCTGCACCAAGGGAAGGGATGCAGGATCTTTAAGGGCCTTCATCACCAGTCTGTGAAGATATGGTTTCTCTACATTGCCCGTTACCAGGTGCACCCCTCCCAGTTTCAGAATCTCTTGAGGAGCGAGTTGGGAGTAGCACCCTGTCACCACCACAAGGCCGTTTTCCGGAATCATATTAAGGGCCCGTCTTATCATCTGCCGCGACTTGTAGTCGCTGCGGCTGGTCACGGTACAGGTGTTCACAATGTAGATCTGGGCTCCCTTAGAGAAGGGATGCACAGAGAACCCCTCTTTTTGGAGAGCCTGAAGAATGGAGAACCCCTCAGACTGGTTTAGTCGGCATCCAAGGGTAGCAAGGGCCACCCTGCAAGGGGTCATTTAGAGAAGATCTCCTCTATGGCTGCAGAGAGTTCTTTGAAGGTGTAAGGCTTCATCAAGAACCTTTTGGCACCCAGGTTTGTTGCCTTTTCAATGAGGGAGTTTGCTGCATGCCCCGAAACGAAGAGGGCTTTCACATCGGGGTTGATCTGTTTCATAGCCATGAATACCTCAAGGCCGTTCATCCCTGGCATCACCATATCAAGCACAACCACTTCTATCTTTCTCCAATGCTCTCTGTAGATGTTCAGTGCAGCGTTGCCGTTGTTGGCGGTTACCACCTTGTAGCCCATCTTGCCGAGAAGGAGCTTGGCATTTTCAAGAAGCACCTCTTCGTCGTCTACTATTAACAGGTTTCTTCCTTTAGGTGTGTCTAAAAGGGCTTTTTCAAAGAGGTCTTCTTTCTGACTCTCTTTAGCCGTTGATTCTGCCACAGGTATGTAGATTCTGAAGGTTGAGCCTATGCCAAGCTGACTATAAACTGTGACGGTACCCCCCATCTCTTTCACCACAGAGAATACTGTGAATAGACCCCATCCTGTACCCTCTTCCTTTGTTGTGAACCCTGGTTCAAAGATTTTATCAATGTACTCTTCAGGAATCCCGTTTCCTGTGTCGCTGATGGAGATGACCAAATACCTGCCAACCTTGAGCTCTGGGTGGGTCATATTGTCTTCTTCGCTTATCTCCCGCTCTCTAACAACCACCCTAAGTTCTCCCCCGTTAGGCATAGCATCTTTGGCGTTGACCATGATGTTAAGCACCACCTGATGAAACTGGGTGGGATCCACAAAGATAGATGGGATGTCCTTCTCTAAATCAAGGTGGACGTTTATGTTTTTGGGGAAGGTGCTTTTTGCCATCTTCACCAGCTCTTTTAGCTGGGGAACAGGGTTAAGTACCGTGGATTCTCCCCCTCCTCTCCCTGCAACAGAGAGAATCTGCTTTGCAAGGGCTGTGGCTCTGTCCACCAGTTTGATGGCTCCGTTCACTCCGAAAGATGCGGGATGAGAGGGGTCCAGTTCCTCTTTGGCCATTTCAAGGTAGCCCACCACTCCTGTTAAGACATTATTGAAATCGTGGGCTATCCCAACACCAAGGGTGCCCAAGGCTTCCAGCCTCTGGATTTTCTCAAGCCTCTCTTCTCTCTTTTTTATGTTATCAAAGGCCCTTGTGTAACCTAAAACAGAGGATGAGACCACTCCAAATAGCTTAAGAATGGGCACGTCCTTCTCTTCAAAGGGCGGTTTGTCCTTTCCCCTGCCTACGGTGATGCTTCCAAGGATCCCCTCTTTGTACAAAAGGGGCACAGATACCGCCGATTTAACTATGGCTCCAAATGTCTTGGCGGAACTTTCACAAGCCACTTCGTTCTCATAGCTGGTGACCATAACCACGTCTTTCTTTGCAACGGCCATGCCTGCCAGCCCCTCACCTATACGCATCTCTGGTAACTTAAAGTCAAAGCCTATTTGATAAACTGGCACCAGCATTCCCCTGCGGGGAACCCAGAGGTGATACCCGGCGAAGTCGGCATTGAGCATCTCAACAGCTCTCTCAAGAAGGGTCTTTACGAGTTCATTGGGATCTCCTACCTCTGTCAACAACCTCTGAATGGTAGAGAATACAGCCTCTTGGGTGGTCAACTGCAGTTTCAGGTTATCAAGCAGCTCTTTCTGATCCAGGGCAAGGCCTACATGGTGGCAGAACAGCTTAAACTCTGCTTCGTCGTCTTTTGAGAAGGGAGCTTCACCTCGTTCTCTGTAAATTGCCAACACCCCTAATGGGATCCCCTCTCCACCCAATAAAGGTACTACCATGATGCTGCCTATATTATTATCTTCGCACAGTTGCCTAACGGCCCTTGAGTGATCCATGTAGTTGGCAAGCCGCACCGCTTTTTTGTTGAGCATAACCTCAGAGGTTATGCCTCTATTTATCTCATCGATGGTTGGAGGCCGTCCCATTCCCTGACTTTTGACCAGAGCCATGCCCTGGGAGAGCATGAGCATTATACCACCACCCCTTGCCCTGAAGAGCTTAATGGCGTGGGAAAGCGACTCTTCTAAAAGGCTCTCTTTGGTCTCACATTTTATTAACCTTGCAAATAGCCTGTTTATGCCGGAAATTCTTCTATTTCTAAGACTGTTTCTAACCACGTGTCTTCGGTGAATGAATATAGGGGTCACAGCGCATGAAACTCTTTCTATTAGCTCGATCTCCTTTGGGGTGTAGGGTGGTTTCCCCTTCTTTCTGCCCACACCAACGGCACCCACAACGTTTCCTTCAAAGATCAAAGGAACGGCAACTATGGGACCAATCTCTTGGGCCAGAGATGGCAACACCCGGGAGAATTCGCCATACTCTCCTGCCACGGTTTTGCCGGTTTCCATGGCTATTCCCAAAGGACCGTGACCTACCTTTGTTGGGGGTAGCTCAAAGCTAAATCCCTTAGATACCTCGGTGACCAGCTGGTGGGTCTCTGCATCAAAGAAAGAGATAAGAGCGTATTGGGACGAGGTTTGTTCCAGTATCTCGTTAAGTACAAACGATCCCAGCTCTTTTGTGCTGGTGAAAGAGCTGGTCTTGCTGCATAGTTTTTTGAAGTAATCCTCAACCATAATTACCTATATACCATAAAAATAGGCGAGCGGAAAGAACCTCTTTCCCGCTCGCCCATGGTGAGACTATTCTCCGATGGTTTTTAGTGCATCATTCTGGCGAAGATGGGGGCCAGGGTTAGAGAGACCACTGCCATGAGCTTGATGAGAATGTTCATGGAGGGACCGGTTGTGTCTTTGAACGGGTCTCCAACGGTGTCGCCCACCACTGCCGCCTTGTGTGCCTCAGAACCCTTGCCGCCAAAGAAGCCCTTCTCAATGTACTTCTTTGCGTTATCCCAGGCACCACCGGCGTTTGCCATCATGACGCCCATGAGAACTCCAGAGAGGGTGGCACCTGCCAGCATACCTCCCAGGGCCTCGGGACCAAGCACCAGGCCCACGATGACAGGTGAGATGATGGCACCAACGCCAGGAAGGATCATCTCTTTCAAGGAGTTCAGGGTTGCAATGCGAACGCAGCTTGCTGGATCAGGCTTGGCCTTGCCCTCTAAGAGGCCGGGGATCTCGCGGAACTGGCGGCGGATCTCCTCAACCATGGCCATGGCTGCCTTACCAACGGACTTCATTGTGAAGGAGCCCAGCAGGAAGGGGATGATACCACCGATGAAGATTCCTGCCACGACATCAGCTTTGGTCACGTCGATGCTCTTAAGGCCCACAGAGCTGGAGTAGGCAGAGAAGAGGGCCAGAGCGGTCATGGCAGCAGACCCAATGGCAAAACCCTTACCGATAGCTGCAGTGGTGTTGCCAAGGGCATCAAGACTGTCGGTGATGCGCCTGGTCTCAGGACCAAGGCCGGCCATCTCGGAGATACCGCCTGCGTTGTCTGCAACGGGACCGTAGGCGTCAACGCTCATGGTGACTCCAATGGTACCCAGCATACCAACGGCGGTAAGAGCGATTCCGTACATGCCAGCGGCCTTGTAGGCCAGATAGATACCAATAGCCATGAGAAGCACTGGGAGGGCGGTACTCTCCATTCCCACGGCAAATCCGGTGATAATGTTGGTTGCAGCGCCAGTCTTGGAGGCCTCTGCAATGTTAACAATGGGTTTGGCAGAGGTGTAGTACTCAGTGATGAGTCCTATGGAGATACCCACCAAGGTACCGATTACCAACGCCCAGAAGACGCCTACGGGCATATCCAGAGCTTTGGTGAGGGGATATGCAACCACCAGCAATACAATGGCGGCCACGAAGGTGGCATACCTAAGAGCTGCCTGGGGGTTCATGTTCTTGAAGACCATCATTGAAAGCACCGCAATGATGGATGCAATGAGACCCACCATGACCATTAAGATGGGATAGACCATCCAGTTGAAGGTCTGGGTGGCGCTCATACCTGCCGTTGCTGCAATGGCGATACATGCAACAATGGACTCAACATAAGACTCAAAGAGGTCGGCTCCCATTCCGGCAACGTCACCAACGTTGTCACCGACGTTGTCAGCGATAACGCCGGGGTTTCTGGGGTCGTCCTCGGGGATTCCTGCCTCAACCTTACCAACCAGGTCTGCACCCACGTCAGCAGACTTGGTGTAGATTCCTCCACCCACCCTGGCGAAGAGGGCCATGAAGGATGCTCCCATGGCGAATCCATTCAACACGCTGGGATCATGGGTTCCAAAAATGAGGAAGAATACGCTGACACCGAGGAGACCAAGGCTGGCCACTGAGAGTCCCATGACGGATCCGCTGAAGAACGCCACCACAAGAGCCTTGTCTTGGCCGTACTCGTTGGCTGCTGCCGAGGTTCTGACGTTACCCCTGGTGGCTGCGGTCATTCCAAACACACCGGCAATGGCAGAGCAGACAGCACCAACAGCAAAGGCAACCGCTGTCCAAGTGCCAATGAAGATGCCTAATAGAATGCCCACAACCACGATAAATATCGCCACGATCTTGTACTCCTGCTTAAGGAAGACCATGGCGCCTTCGTGAATCATGTCGGATATCTCTTTCATAACCTCGTTCCCCACAGGGTACTTGAGGATGTAGAGATAGATGAGACCAGCCACTATGAGGCCAATCACACCAAGAATCGGACCGTACACCACATATTCAGCCATTTCCCGAATACCTCCCTTAACACTTCCGAGTTTTTCTGATAACCATTAAAGACCTCTCAACCTCCCCTAAGGCCTTATTAAATAACCCTTTTAAGCCTCACCTCCTCTCTCATGGTTATCTTCCCTTCTGTTAACGACGTTCATTGCTCTATTCATGCCCTCTTTCCACCAGAGCTCAACAGCCTCAGCTCCTCGTCTAACCACGGGAACGAAGGAGTCCATCTCTTCTTCGGAAAGAGGTGTGAGCAGATACTGGGCAAGATCAATAGAGGGATCCGCCGGTCTTCCAACACCTATTCTCAATCTCCCGAAATCGGATGTTCCGATCTCCTCCACGATGGATCTCAACCCGTTGTGTCCTGCTGTGCCTCCGCCCATCTTCAGACGAAGCACCCCTTGGGGAAGGTCCACTTCGTCATGGAGAACAAGCATGTTTTGGGGAGACCAATCCCCTGCAGATAACCACTCTTTTACAGCAATGCCGCTGCGGTTCATGTAGGTTTGAGGCTTTATCAGCACCCCTTCCTCTCCCCCAAGCTCTATCTTGCAGAACATAGAGCTTTTCCACCGTTTCCAGCGGGATTCATACAGCACAGCCATCAGGTCTGCAACCATCCAACCGGCGTTGTGCCGGGTCAGAAGGTACTCAGCCCCAGGATTGCCCAACCCCACCACAAGTTTCACGAAACCTTTTTACTTGACTTTACTCGGCGCTCTCTTCTGCTGCAGCCTCTTCGGCCTCTTCTTCCTCTTCGCCTTCCTCGGTCTCTGCCACAGCTGGTGCGCTGACCACCGCCACTGGCTGATCGGGATCCTCTAAGATTTTTATCTCGTCTCCAACCGGTAGATCCCTTACGAAGATGGCGTCCTCCTCTTCCAGAGAGCTTATGTCCACAACTATCTCCTCTATGAGATCCTTGGGATAGCACTCAATCTCAACGCTATCCATAAGCACCTCAAGAATACCTCCCCTCTTCACCCCAACAGACTCTCCAACGATCCTGATGGGAACCTCAAGCCTCAAGAGCTGACCATAGGTCACCTCGTAGAAGTCAACATGGAGGGGTTCGCGGCTTATGGGATGGATCTGCACATCCCTGATGATCACCTTGTGGGGCTCTTCCCCTTCAAGCTCAAGATCCCAGATACGCACCTCGTCTGCAGCCTTTCTCAGAACCTTCAACACCCCCTTGGTGTCCATGTCCAAAGGAATGGGCTCAATGTTGGGGCCATAGAGCACCGCGGGTAGTCTCTTCTCTCTTCTCAGTTTGCGAGCAATGCCCTTTCCCGTCTTCTCGCGGCGCCTTGCCTTGAACACCAGCTTCTCTGCTTCTGCCATACCTCGTCTCTCCTTTCTTATTTTAAACGAAAAGCGAGCTAACAGACTCGCCTTTGTGTATTCTGTTTATGGCCTCTCCCACCATGTCTGCCACCGATAGAACCGTTATGGGAGGGCTTTTAACCTCTTTCATTGCCTGATTCAAAGGGATGGTGTTGGTTACGATCACCTCTTCCAACCTTGAGTTAGAGATTCTCTCTGCCGCTGGGCCAGAAAATACCCCATGGGTTGCTGCGGCAATGGCCCCTGTAGCTCCCTCTTTGATTAATGCTTCTACAGAGTTAACCAAGGTGCCTGCGGTGTCTATCATGTCGTCCAGAATTATGGCCTTTTTGCCTTTAACATCCCCAATAACATTCATCACCTCAGAAACATTTGCCTCTTCTCGTCTCTTGTCAATGATGGCTAAAGGCAACTCCATCTGTTTTGCAAACACTCTGGCTCTTTCTACCCCTCCTGCGTCTGGGGACACCACAACCATCTCTTCACCCTTGTACTTCTTCTCAAAGTAGTCAAGAAAGATGGGAAGGGCCTGAAGGTTGTCAACAGGAATGTCAAAAAAGCCTTGGATCTGTCCAGCATGCAGGTCAACCGTGAGAACCCTGTGGGTTCCTGCTGCAGAGAGGAGATCTGCCACCAATCGGGCGGTTATGGGAACCCGGGGCTGCACCTTGCGGTCCTGTCTGGCGTAGCCGTAATAGGGTATCACCGCTGTTATCCTGTCGGCAGAGGCCCTCTTTAAGGCGTCAATCATCACCAGAAGCTCCATGAGATTCTCGTCCACAGGGGTGCAGGTAGGCTGGATTACAAAGACATCGTATCCCCGCACGTTCTCAAGGATCTGAACGTTAACCTCGCCGTCGCTAAACCTTCCCACCTTGGCCTCTCCCATGGGTATCCCCAGATACCCACAGACCTCTTCTGTCAGGGCCTTGTTGGCGTTTCCAGAGAAGACCTTGATATCAAAAGACACCTTGTTCTCTCCTTCCCGTAGTTTAGGCCTTAAAAGCTGGGGTGGGAGGATTCGAACCTCCGAATAACGGATCCAAAGTCCGCCGCCTTGCCAGCTTGGCTACACCCCATCATCCACCCAATCTACTGCCCAAACAGAGAACCCCTCTCTTTGGGCCCATAGATACGCCTTTTCTCTGCTCTCTTCCCCGCTGAAGAGCCCGAACAGGGAAGAACCGCTACCGCTCATCCCAGCAAAGAGGGCACCCTTCTCCCTCAGCGTGCTAACGATCCTTTTCAACGCCGGATGCTTTTCAAACACCACCGCCTCAAAATCGTTGCAAGCCGTTTGAGCCAAGGTGCTTACATCTCCCCTCTTGCAGGAGAGCGCTGCGATATTAGTTATGGTCTCATCCAGTGTCAAGCGAGGATTTATGGCTCCATAGGCCCATTTTGTGCTGACCTCAATCCCCGGATAGACGATTAGAGGTAGAGCCGTGAGGGTGTGTTTTAGAGGTGTGAGCTTTTCTCCCCGTCCCCTGGCCACTGCTGCTGAAGAGCAGAAGAAGAAGGGCACATCAGAGCCCACCTTTTTCCCTATCTCTGCCAGCTCTCTGGGTGAAAGGTTAAGATTCCATAGCCTGTTTAAGGCCATGAGGGTGGTTGCCGCATCGCTGCTGCCCCCTCCAAGCCCAGCACCCCAGGGAATCTTCTTCTCAATGTGTACCTTCACCCCGAAGGGCGGGCTGAAGAGATTCATAAGCATAGAGGCTGCTTTGAAGACGGTGTTCCCTTCGTCATAAGGCAGGGAGGGTTCTGAAGAGGAGAGTTCAATCCCGCTGGGAATCAGTGAGAAGGTTAAATAGTCGCATAGAGATACTTTGGCCATAATGGTGCTTATCTGATGATAGCCGTCTGGGCGTTTTGGCCCTACAAGAAGGGAGAGGTTTATCTTTGCATAGGCGGGGAGTCGCAAAATGGATTGGGGGGAATTGCCCATGGGAAGACTCCTTGTTTGGGTTTTGAGGTAGGATCAGTTGGCGGGGCCGATGGGACTTGAACCCACGACCTCTGGCGTGACAGGCCAGCGTTCTAACCGTGCTGAACTACGACCCCGCACCCAGCCTCTGGTAGGCGGAACAGGATTTGAACCTGCGACCCCCGGTTTGTAAGACCGGTGCTCTCCCCCTGAGCTATCCGCCTTCGCTCAGCGGATTGTTGTAGTAGGCACGAACCACCCACTTGTCAACCCTGTGATGAGAAGAAAATTTCACTTTAGAAATCTCTTGGGTGATGTAGTGAAAATGGCGGAGTGAGGGTTGACGCGCTATGTCCTGTAAGCTATATTCTCCTTTGCTTTTAGAAGGGCGGCATAGCCAAGTGGTAAGGCAGAGGACTGCAAATCCTTCATTCCCCGGTTCGAATCCGGGTGCCGCCTCCAATCTTTTTTGCTGTCCATCTTTAGGCTATCCCAAAAAGGAACCCAAAAGCCCTTTCCATTGATAAATAGAATTGAAGCCTTACGTTATTGCTTGTGCTGATTGGTAAAGCTGTTTATAAGCCCCTTCACCAAAAAGAGAGGGATTGAATCAAGGGGGTAGAATGTACGGAATACTGGCAGCGGTAGTGCTTCTTGGGGTGCTTATCTTCGTTCACGAGCTTGGACACTTTTTGGCGGCGAGGCGCTTGGGGGTGAGGGTGACCCGGTTCTCATTAGGTTTCGGCCCCAAGATTGCCGGAGTTGTGAAGGGCGATACCGAGTACGTCCTCTCTGCCATCCCTTTGGGTGGTTATGTGAAGATGGTGGGAGAGGACATCTTTGAAGAGGAGGAGCTCTCTGAAGAGGAGAAAAAGGTGGCTTTCTCCCATAAGCCTGTGTGGGTCAGAGCGGTAATTGTGGCAGCAGGTCCCTTCTTTAACCTGCTCTTTGCCGCTGTGGTGTTATCCTTTGTCTATCTCTGGGGCACCCCGGTTCTTGATCCTGTGGTGGGTAATGTGATGCCAAACACACCTGCAGCATCTGCCGGTTTGCAAAAGGGAGACCGAATACTCTCAATAAACGGAGATCCAATAGAGTCTTGGGATGAGCTATCGTCAATAGTTCATAAATCGGCTGGCAAGAGGATAACCGTGAAAGTGAAGCGGGGTGAAATGGTTTTGACCATCTCCCTTGTTCCTGAAGAGAAGGAGATAACCACTCCTTTGGGGAAGAAGCTAAAAGTGGGCATGATGGGGGTTGTAGCAGCAGGTACCTACCATATTGTGAGATCCAATCCGTTGATGGCCGTATTTTTGGGAGTCCAAAAGACCATAGAGATGATAGTTTTAACCTTGATTGGTTTGGTGAAGCTGCTGCAAAGGGTGGTGCCTTGGAAGAGCGTGGGAGGACCTATTCTCATATTCCAAATGGCCAAACAGCAGGCTCAAGCAGGGATGCTGGCCATGCTCTCTTTTGCGGCCTTCATAAGCGTGAACCTTGGTATAATAAACCTTTTCCCCATACCGGTGCTTGATGGAGGGCATCTTCTATTTTTGGGAATAGAGAAGGTGATGGGTCGCCCTCCTAAACCCCAAACCGTTGAGATGGCTCAGAAGGCAGGAATTTTCTTGTTGGTGACCCTTATGATTCTGGCCTGCTACAACGACATCTTGAGAATCATGGGAAAGCACTAAGAGGGTGCTTCTTCAACTCCTTTGCCTTTTCCAAGATTTATCGGCTCTCTAATCGGGTAAGAATACCGCCTCGGTCTTTGCCATCACAAGCTGTTGAAGACGGTATATTGATGCAAAGCAGTCTTTGAGTAGCTGACGCTCTCTCTTTGCAAGGCTGGAAGGGTTTATGTGGTTGTGTAAGGGTTTCTCTTCTTTCAAAAGACGTATGTGGTTTCTTATCCTGAGTGTGAGCAGAAACTGGTAGGTGAAGATGATCTCGTCTGCCATATCTTTGGGCAGACTTCCCACCTCGGCAAGAGCCTCTATGCGGTTGAAGGTGTTGGTGTCTTTTATCCCTTCTACTAAGGCAAGGGATCTCACCCCTTCTACTATGGGGAGGCATCCTCTGAGCTTTATATCAATGGTGTCTTTGTGTTCCCCTGACTTCTCAACCACAAAACGGCCAAAGAGGCCGATGGGTGGCTTTATCTCGGCAGAGGTCTTACCCATGCGGGCCACGAAGCCAGGATAGGTCTTTACACAGCTGAAGATGATCTCCCACAGGCGGTCAACAAGGCCCTTGTCTCCATAAATACCTCTGAGGTCAAAAAAGACACTGGTTTTTAGCATCACCTCTCTTGTGGGATGCACAAACCACTCTTCAAGCACCTTTTCCCAGTCTTCTATTGACCGTAGCCACTCGGGGTTAGTGACCATCATATTCCCTGGACATAGGGGAAACCCACAGGCATCAAGGGCCTTCACCACCTTTTCTCCAAGAGCAGAGAGATAGGTTTTGGCTTCTTTTCCTCCTCCCTTGTCTGATAAAAAGATGATCCCGTTGTCCTGATCGGTTCTTAGAGTCTGCTCTCGTCGCCCCCCGCTGCCAAACACCATGAAGCAGAAAGGTGCAGGAG
>JALWSI010000181.1:0-1361 GCA_027080315.1 bacterium
CTCCTCTCACTCTCCTTTGAAGAGGGGCCTTCTCTTCTCTAAGAACGCCTCAAGCCCCTCGTGAAAATCCCTCGTTTTTCCAAGCTCAAGAAAGGTTCTTTTCTCCTTCTCAAGATGGGTCTCCAGTTCAGAGAACAGAGCGGAGTTTATGAGTCGCTTTGATGCAGCAAATGCAAGGGAAGGTCCCTTGGCAAGGTCCTCAGCCATAGCCAGAGCGCGGTTTAAGGCCTCTCCGGCTGGTACTATCTGGTTCACAATACCCATATTCAGGGCCTCTTTTGCGCTAAGCATACGACCTGAAAAGATGAGCTCTGTGGCCTTCTTTAACCCCAAGGTTTTTGCTAAAACAAGGCTACCCCCGCCATCGGGAGAGACTCCTATCTTCACATAGGCCATGTTGAAAAAGGAGTTTTCGTCGGCCACTGCAAGGTCGCAGGCAAGCACCAAGCTCATCCCCGCACCACTGGCCGCCCCGCTCACCGCCGCTATCACCGGTTGAACCATACGGCGAATGGAAACTACACATAGGTTGAGGATGTCTATGAGATCTCTAAGATACTCTATCTTGTTATCTTCTTTAGCAAACTCTCTAAGATCTCCCCCGGCGCAAAACCCATTTCCGCTTCCGGTGATCACTACCGCTCTTATATCACCTGAATCCTCAATTTTGTTAAGTATTTTGAGAAGATCACCGGTTAAACCTATGCTTAAGGCATTAAGCCTTTCAGGCATGTTCAGGGTGATAATGGCAATGCCCTCTCTATTTTCAAAGATGACATTCTCATTGGCCACAGCCATCCCTCACTCCTCCATCACCTTCTCTATGGTCTCTTTAACCTCCTTAATGCGATACGGTTTTTGAAGATATAGCCTTGCTCCCATCTCCAACAACTTCTGGCAGTAGGCATCTTTTGGGTGACCAGAGGATATCACAACCTTAGCATCCGGATCGTGTTCCAGAATGAGTTTCAAGGCCTCTTCCCCGCTGAGTTTGGGCATTGTCAGGTCAAGAAACACCAAGTCAGGGGCGTGCTTTTTGTAAAGCTCCACAGCTTCCTCTCCATCCCGAGCAACCACAACCCGGTGTCCCAGATGCTCCAGCATGGTGCTGCACACATCCCGCACCACCACTTCATCTTCCGCAAGCATTATGAATAAGCTTTTATCCCCTTTAGCAACATGGGCTCTGGCTTCTTTCTCATTGTCCTTACGGTGCTCTCTGACTTCTCCTTCATCCCTCTCAGAAGGAATATAAAAGGTGAAGGTGCTTCCCACCCCCGGTTTGCTCTCAGCAATAATCCATCCTTTGTGTTGTTTCACCAAGCCATAAACCATGGCCAGACCAAGGCCCGTTCCCTTTC
>JALWSI010000181.1:1371-3916 GCA_027080315.1 bacterium
TTTGGTGGTGAAGAAGGGGTCAAAAACCCTCTTCAAGGTGGTCTCGTCCATTCCACATCCGTTATCTGAAACCGAGAAGGCCACAAATCTGCCAACCCTTGCAAAAGGAAATCTACGCACGTATTCATCTTTGATCTCCACATTCTTAACCCTAATGGTGATGGCAGGTGGATCTTCTTTTAGAGACGCACGGTGATAACACTCATTCTCTATTCTATCCATAAGGGTATCTGCGGCATTGATACAGAGGTTCATAAATATGTGTTGAAGCTCCGTAATGTCAGCGCGCACCTTCCAGATCTTCTCTTCATCACGTTGAAAATCTATGGATATTCGACGGTCTATTGTTCTCCTTAAAATATCCACCGTCTCCTTCACCACAGGTATGGGGTCTATAACCTTCATGGTTAAAGAGCTTCTGCTGGTGAAGGTAAGCAGCCTTTTAGTGATCTGGGCCGCCTGATTAACTATCTTCTCCGCATTCTCGGCGTATCTAACAATCTCCTCAAAACTCCCTCTCCTGCGAGCTTCTATGGAGATTAAACTGAGATTGCCCAAGATAGCAGCCAACATGTTGTTAAAATCATGAGCAATACCACCCGCCAGAACCCCCATGGCCTCCATGCGCTGGGCATGGGAAAGCTGACGCTCAAGGCTCTTCCTCTGAGAAATATCCCTAACAATGGCCAGTAGTTTGGGAGCCCCCCCAGGAATATCCACCCTGTTCAGGCTAACCTCAGTGAAGAAGGGCTCTCCATCCAGTTTATGGTGAAGCCACTCAAATCTCTGAGGTTCTCCCTCCAAGGCCTTTTTAATAAAGAACTTGCCTTTCTCTTTAGAGGAAACTCCGTCTGGTTGAAGATCAGGAGAGAAGTCAAAAGGGGTCTTTCCAATAATGTCATCTTTATTGTTGCATCCAAATATTGAAAGAGTCTTCCAATTACACCTTACAAAGACGCCATCTTCCATTAAAAAGATAGCATCTTCTGCATGGTCAAATACAGCCTTATATAAAGGATCGGTACTCTCTATCTCTTCCTCTATTTCTCCGCTCACCCCACTCACTTTCCTCTCCTCCCTCACCCCTTCAACATAGTCTTCTCTTTATCCTATCCTTATCTACCCATTACGTCAAGCTCACTCAAAGGATTTTTCAACCCCAAAGGTTATTGCCAAAAAAACAGGGCCATATTAAGAGAAGGGGTGGGATTACTTAAAACAAAATTTTGAGGAGGTGTGATAATGGACTTTGAGCTTCCCGAAGAGCTAAAGATGTTACGGGATACTGCCTATCGTTTCGCTCAAACGGAGTTTCCTCCCTTGGCCAAAGAGTGCGACAGGGAAGAGAGGTTTCCCAAGGAACTCTGGAAGAAAGCCTGTGAGCTGGGGTTTATCGGAGCCTGGATTCCCGAAGAGTACGGCGGGGGAGGAGTGGGGCAGCTGGGAGTGGCCCTCATAATGGAGCAGTTCGCCAGGGTTGACATGGGACTCAGCCTCATACTGGCCGCCACCTTCGGTTCTGAGGCCATCAACCTCTACGGCACAGAAGAGCAGAAAAAGAAGTACCTGCCACCTTTGGTAAGGGGAGAGGCCATATCCGCTGGTGCCTTCACCGAGCCCGACGCTGGCACCGATGTGGCTGGCACCAGAACCCGGGCGGTTAAAGAGGGCAACGAGTATGTGATCAACGGCAGCAAGATGTTCATCACCAACGGCACAATCTGTGACTTCATGGTGGTTCTCTGCGTCACCAACCCCGACGCCGAGAAGCGCCACAAGCGCCACAGCCTCATCTTGGTAGAGTCCGACAGGCCTGGCATCATCCGCAACAAGATTCACGGCAAGATGGGAATAAGGGCCAGCGACACAGCAGAGATCACCTTTGAAAACGTCAGGGTGCCTGTGGAGAACCTTATTGGGAAAGAGGGTGAGGGATTCTACGAGGTCATGCACTTCTTTGATGTGACCCGAACCTTTGTGGCAGCTCAGGGTTTGGGTTGCGCCCAGGGAGCACTGGACCTTGCAGTCTCTTATGTGAAGGAGCGTAAGGCCTTTGGCCAACCACTGGCGGCCTTTCAGGCCACCCAGTTCAAAATTGCCGAGATGGCAACAAGGGTAGAGCTAACCAGAAACGCCGTTTACAAGGCAGCCTGGAAACTGGATCAGGGAGAGCTGGATCCTACCTTAAGCGCCATGGCCAAGTACTACGCCGGCGAGACCGCGGTGTGGGCTGCCAACCAGGCCCTTCAGCTCCACGGGGGCTACGGCTACATTGACGAGTACGACGTACAGCGTTTCTACAGAGACGCCAAGATCTTGGAGATCTACGAGGGCACAACCGAGGCAGAGAAGCTGACCATAGCCAGAAGGATCCTCTCTTAAAAGGAGAATAAGGATGACAGGCATACTATCTTACGGGGCTTACATACCCAGATACAGGTTGCCCAAGGGCAAAGCCTACGCCGCCATGGGGTGGTTCAATCCGGCCATTGGAGGCTTTGCCCGAGGCGAAAGGGCTGTGGCCAACTACGACGAGGATGCCATA
>JALWSI010000182.1 GCA_027080315.1 bacterium
CCTCCTGAGGGATCGGAACCGGCAATGGTCAAAAGCCTTCTGTAGCCCATGCTATTTTCCCTGCTTGCCCTTGCCGTATCTTTGGCGCACCAGTTTTCTGATCTCGGCAAACCTCGCCTTGTATTTGGGACCAGAGGATCTAACCTGATGGTCAAAGTGCCACTTCACATCCTCTGCCTGCCAGCGCCAGCTATCCCAGCTCTCCCACTCAATGTGGGAGTCAGAAAGCCTGCCCTTCAGGCCGCAGATGAGACACCTCACCTCACTCCCCTTCACAGATACCACGCTCTCGTGGCAGAAGGGACACTCCCCTTCTTTGGGGGATTCAGGAGCAATAGTCTCTCCCATAACGGCCCTTGCCAGCTGAACCCCTTGGGAGTTCAGCTCCTCCAGTTTGGACCCATTCAGGACCACCTCGGCAGGCCCCTGGGCGTTCACTATGGAGAGATGAAGCGTATTGAAGCCCAGAGAAGCCAGAAATATGCGGATCATGGCAGGGGCAAGCCCCTCCCAACCGGGGATTCCTGCGGTAACGATACCCAAGGCAGGCTTACCCTCGGCAGGGCGGGTCTCACCTGCCATGAAACCCATGCCTCTGTCGTTGAGCATCTTGAGGATACCAGCGGTGCCCAGGATATAGGTGGGCACACCCAACACCAGCCCATCTGCCTGGGTGATGCGGTCCAACAGCTCCACAGCATCATCCTCAATGGGGCAATTGATTCCTTTGAATACACAAGCCATGCAGCCCCTGCACGGTCTTATCTCGTAGTCTGTCAGTCTAATAACCTCTGTGGAACATCCTACTGACTCTGCCCCTTTCAGGGCCTCTAACACCGACACCTCTGTGTTGCCCATAGGGCGGTAGCTGCCCACAACTCCTATGATTTTTTTCATGCCTTGATTGGACTTCAACTCTACCCTCCTTCAGCTTTGCTTCTACATAGTACTATTGTGAAAGGAATAGGGGTTTTTACCTCCAACACCGTGAAGTGGTTTGAGACCAGGCTGCAGAAAGCATCTGTTGACCAGTGATTCACGTGGCCCGGTGTGTTCCCAAAGTCACCAAGATACTTGCCCCTTGCCATGTTCATGATTCTCCATAGAGGCTCCCGGGGCACGCTGAGCAAGCAATAGGGAGAAGCGATACGTGACAGCACCTCAAGGGCGCCCAATGGGTCATCAAGGTGTTCCAGCACCTCACTTGCCACCACCAGCTGGGCTCCGTCTTCCTCAAGGGTGAGCTGGTAGATGCTCTTCTCTGTCAGCTTTATCCCCTGAGGAAGGTTTGCTCTTGCCGTTTCAATCATGGTGTGGGAAATGTCACTTCCTGAAACGGAGCTTTTGGGGTACCGTTTAGCAATCTGGGCAAGAAGATATCCCTCCCCGCACCCCACCTCGTGTATGGAGTTATGGGGAACAGAGTCAATGAGCGAAAAGAGATCCCGGTAGAAACCTCTCATTATCCAACGCACCAAAGGATTTCTGGAGTTGTGCTTGTCGTACACATTTCCAACCACAACACCCTTCTCCACCACGGGTTCAGCCATAGAACTCCTCCCGCTCCTTCTGAAACAGGCCTGTCAGCAGCATCACCATCAACACAGCCAATCCGGTGATTCCCATCGCAAGTCCCAGGCTTAGAAACTTGGGCCAGTACCTAAATCTCAGCCTATGGGTACCTGCCTCTAACACAACGCCCTGAAAAGCACCATTCACCCTGTAAAGGTTAGCCTTTTTCCCATCAACCTTAACGCTCCATCCAGGAGAGTAGAGCACCTTACGAACGAGTAGGGAGGGTTGGGTAAGTTTAACATCCACCTCCTCTATGTTGTTATTCTTCCAGCGATCCCTGAGGATCTCCAGAGTAGCGTTTCCATCTTTATTCATAATCTCCATGATACCCAGGCACGCTGTGTATCCACTCTCATCTATGAGGGCCAGCCTGCCTTCTGCCATGTTGGCAATGGTCTCTGAGGGGTTCTTCAAAATCTCTTGGGATGAATCCTTAGTGCATCTTACAGATACGCCATAAGTTTCTGATCTCTTCACCAGATAAACCGCGATCTTATCTGAGGAGTGGATCCTGGTCGCTTCCTTACTCAGGGTGGAAGGCAGACTCTTTGAAGGGGGAACCACAAGATACTTCACCCCCATGATCCGATAGGTGGAGAGTTTAAAGAATATACTGGTCTTAATGAATGAAGGGGTAAGCTGGTAGCTGGAGATCTGTTGGGGTTCTAAAATGTGTAGGAGATTGACCCAGCTGGCAGGTATAAGGCTCTCGTGAACCGAGAGAATGGAGATATGATAGGGAATATTTGTGTTGGGCCAAAATTGGGAAGGGGCAATCCATGAGGTTCTCTGGTGCCCCACCACCTTTTTCACCTCCGAGACAACAGGAGAGTTTGGAAAGAGGGTCTTGCCAAAGGTGTTGAAGAAGATCCCGTACCCGAACAGCCATAACACCTGGAATGTGAGGATCGCACCGATCATCCACTCCTTCTCCATCTTTTCCAGGAGGCAGATTAAGCCGCATAGAGCCACGAGAGAGATGGGGACCATCCAGCTCAGTACACTCCAGAACCTCACATGGGAAATCTTGGGAGATAAAGGAGGCTGCATCAGGGTGAAGACCCCGTAGCCTACAGATGCAATCAACAAGATTGAGAAGAGTAGAAGCAGGAGTTGGGATATTCTACTACTTCTCACCATCTCCTCAAGGGCTGCCACCGCCAAAACCACCATCCCAAGGTTCAACAGCATGACGAAACGGTGGGGAGTTCCAAGAATACCGAACCCCTTAAGATTCGGTAGTAAAGGCGTGTGAAAGGCTATTAGGAAAGAAAGAGTACTTAGCAGGATGCCGAACAGGGAAAGGGGATTTAGACGCCGCAGGATGCCAAGGGGAGCCAACACAGGAATGATGCCTACGTAGGATGTGAGCTCAATGTAGTTGGATGGGCCCACAAACCGTTTCCAGCTCCCAAAGAGATAGGGGAAGAGGTAGAGATCAAGGTATCGCAAGGGGGTTCCTGTAACCACGCCCTTAGAACTGCTGGCAGCTCTTGAGGCCCTCATGAAGCTTTCCTGGATCAGGGGAAGGGCAGGAAGGTATTGTACCATTCCCACCGAGATTCCTAAAAGTCCCCCTGCCAACGGCAGTAGTACACGCTTGGGGGAACTGTCTCCTTTCAGCCATATCCACAGTGCAGAGGGAAGAAAGGCTACCACGGAGCATGCCACCATCAGCATGCTCTGAGGATGCCCCCCCAAGAACAGAAAGGCCACTGTTAGCCCTAAAAGGGCGGAAGAGAGCAACGGGCGTCGCCCTTTCAGGGATGTCACCAGCAGACCCAATACCCATCCTATCCAGCAAAGCACCCTTAGATGGGGCCACCCCAGCCAAACCACAATGGGACCTGAAAACTGGAAAGAGACGGCTCCCACTAAGGAAATGAGGGGTGAAACTCCCATGCTTCTGAAGAAAAAGACCATACCGGTGCCAAGGATCAATAAGCTCAAAAACACCTGAAAAAGATAGGCGTATCTTAAAGGTAGCCCCAGAGAGAGCAACACCTGTGGAGAAAATGTTCCGGACTGGAGGTTCGCCAGCAATGGCACCCCGTTCCCGTTGTACCGATTCCACAGAGGGAGTTTCCCTCTCCGCAAATTCTCCCTGACGAGAACGTAGTACGGCATGACAAAGTCCAGTTGATCAGAGAGCATGCCGTTGTGAATGTGTTTTGGCATCACATCTTGAAACAGATATCGGTCTATTGCCGGATGATTCAGCAGATCAACTGGGCCAAAAACGGGGCCACGGATCAGAGCAGGTAAGCCTAAAAAGAGGGTGGTTAACAAGAAGACCCCCAGAACGCGCCTGCTGTGGTGTTCAAATGGCTGAG
>JALWSI010000183.1 GCA_027080315.1 bacterium
TTCCAGAGAGGCCAGAGTGGAAGTGCATGTGGTGGCACTGAAGACAGATGAACGGCTCGTTCTGCTTGAGCATGTTGTTTGCCACGGTGCCGTGGGGCTGGTGACAGATGTCGCAGTTCTCCTCCACAGGGGCATGCTCAAACACGAAGGGGCCCTCTTTGTCGCTGTGGCATTCAAAGCAGAGATCGTTGATGCGCTCTTCGGTCTTCAGCATCCATCGGTTGGTGGCGGTATGGGGCTCGTGGCAACTGGTGCAGGACATTTTGCCCTCTTTGATGGGATGATGTGAAGGCATGAGGGCTTGTCCACGCTGTTTCTGGTGGCATCCGTAGCAGAGGCCGGGATCCTTCTTGACCAGCGATGCCTTGCCCTTTCCGTGGTGTATGCTGTGGCAGTCTGTGCAGGCCACATTTGACATGGCGTGGCGGGAACCTGCCCAGTCAATGGTGTGTCCCGAAGTGTGGCACTTCAGGCAGATGGCCGACTTCTGCTGGGGTGTTGGTGTGCTGTTCGTGAGGTTTGTTATCTCTGAGGGATTCTCGTCATCTATGTGCTTGCTGGCAGGGCCATGGCAGGCCTCGCATCCGTTCTGCACTCCCATTGGGGCCGTTTCAAAGTTCCTTACCCTTCCGTGCATGGTTTCAGAGAAGCTGGTCACCACATCCTCGTGACAATCAGCGCATGCCTGGGAGCCCACATACTTTGCTCCTGCTACCGCTGGCGCATTGCTTGAGACATTCTGGTTGGTATTCTGCATAGGAGCGCAGGCGCCCATGATGGCAAATAGAAGCGCAACTGTTCCGAGGAGCAGAAACTTCTTCCACCTACAACCCTTCATCTTTACCTCCTTATCCATGTATTTTGACTTTCTCCTGAGCTTTTAGATCCTTCACCGATGCCTACCAGGTGCCTCTTGGGTATGGTGGACCACGGCCAATGCGGCTGGTAGCCTGTGCTAATAGACCCTTGTTCCAAGAGCCCAAGGAGGGGTTGTTCTTCCCCCTTCTGAAGATAGAGGAGTGTTCTGTTCTGTTTTCACAGCTATTTTTCTCATAGGGCCTTGGGATTCCAAAGACACCCTCTTGGTGGTTGATCTTGTTGGTAAGTCCTTCACCTTTAACATTGTTCATTGTCTAACCTCCTGATAAGATTTTGATTTCCTGATGTGCGCCGTAAAAATAGGTGGCCCGGAGGCCTATCCCCCGGGCCGATTGGAGAGGTGGAATATGAGAATCGCTGTAGCTCTCGTGACGACTCCCAACCGTTCTGGCTCCTTGAATGTGCCTTTTGATCTTTGTGCGTGGCTGAATGGGCGGGCAGGTTACATGACACCTATTTGCATATTCTAATGTAAATGTATTAGCAGCTGCTAGTACATTGTGATTTTTTTCACAAGACCTGGCAAAAAAAGTCATATCTCCCTCCCTGCAGAAATAGAGAAGGGGGAATGCTTTGACATAAAAGCGTTCTCTGCCCTTAATAGCCCCTCTTTTCTGCTCTGTGTGCCTTCTCTCTTCATGGTCTTCCCAAACTCTTTCCCAGCCCTATGGCTTTGTTTCTTGATGACCATTTGCAAAAATTGCCATATTGCCACTACCTTGTCAACACTTAGGGAAGGGATGAATGAGAAAAAATGATTTTTCAGGGATGGAGTGCTATTGTTGCTTAAATATCAGCATGATAGGTCTGGTTGCACTTGCCCCTTCACATCCCTACGCCTGCCACCTTTCCACCAAAGCAGCCCATATTCAATTTGTGGAAAACAGGCTCGCCGGGCTGTTTTTGGGGTATGACCGTGCAGCTTCCCTCAAGGCTGTTGTTCTGTGAGTGACGTCTACCAGGATGGCGGCGAATCTGCCTCTCCCTTTTTCCTGCAATATGGACATTCAACCTACCACGGGGCGAGCCGGTAATACTGGCCTCATGCCCGTGATTATGGGGCGGAAGCCTTTTCTTACCCCATCCTCCCCCCGGCTGGGCCGGTGACGGTTTCCTTCAATGTGGTGGTGCAGGCTGTCTTAATTCTCCCCTTTTTTGAAGTATTGCAGGGCGAGCAGAGGACAGAGGTTGTAAACCAGCTCCAGGCCGTTCTCTTCGCTGTAAGATACGATCTCATCGTTCCAGGTCTCTGGGGGCAACCACAACCTATTGAGACCCAATCTGACGCACTCTTGGGCAACCTTAGCGGATATTTTGGGTGAAACTATGGCGATCACCACCTGCGGAGGCGGAGATACATCCTTCAATTCCTTCTTGCAGGGTAGCCCGTACACCTCAGGGTATTTCGGATTTACAGGTGTGACCTGGTAACCTGCGTCTACATAGGTCTGCACGTATTTGAATCCGTACTTCTCGGAGTTGGGGGTGGCACCAACCACGGCGAAGTCTTTGTAGCTACCTAACCACTGCAAAGCCCGGGATAACAGCTCTTTTCCTTCCATAGGCTTTCCTCCTTGATTCTTAAACTATCCATATCCATTTCCCACACTTTTCCTGGGTTCCTCAAAGCCCCATCTATTTCAGCACAAAGAGGTAGAAGCATAACCCCCCGTGAAATAGCGCCACTGTAAAGGTGGCCTTGGCAAAGTTTCTGTGGGCACCGAACCATTTTCTTCTCAGATGTTTGTTGTGGGCAAAGAGCAGGGTGAGGCAAAGCAGCAGAAAGGTGAGCATGCCGCTTATGGTGCAGAGCAGGATGGACCAGTTCTTAACTAAGACGAGGTTTTTTGACTCAACCAGTTGCCTCAGCTCGGGCTCAAGGTGAACTATGAGGTGAAAGAAGATCTCTTTTGCGTCTTTTTCGGGTATCCAACCCTTTGATTTCCCATGCCTGTAAGTGATCCCCAACAGCCAGTCCTGGTAGGCTCTGCGTGAGAGTGCTGTATCGGCAGAGTGGCATCTGGTGCAGTCTTTCTCAAAAACTCTCTGGGCCTCTTCCTTGTTGTGTTTCAGGTAGATAGCGGTGGATTGGGGAAGGGTATAGTTGCCTGATGCCATGGCGGCAGGGGAAATTGCCAGCAGTACAGTGAGTACCATTAGGTAGAGTGTTGCTTTCTTAACTACGTAACTTCCCAATTTTCCTCCCTCCTGACTAAGTACATTATCCCAGACCTTAAATCTCTTTTGTTGATTTATTCCTGTAAAGGATCCTCACTGGGTCAGGGTGATCTTGGGGGTGTAGTTAGATATCTTTCCGTTCTTGTCTGCCACACCTATTAGAAACATGGTGCCGCCGGGAAAGTGACCGTTGTTGGTAGAGCCCCACTCGGCATGGTCGTGCACCGCCCACCATCCCGGTATTTTGGGCTGCAATATGAGGTCTTTTGTCTGTCCGGGGAATATGGGGACAACATTCACCAGATAGGGTTGAGGCAACGTGTTTCCGTCTATGGCCACAACCTTCAGCTGCATTCCGTGAAAATGGAGATAGTGGGGTATGTTGCCTGCATTGATCAGCCGCAGCCTGACGGTTTTGTCCACGGCGGTCTTTATGGGAGGCACAAGTGGGTAGGGGTGGCCGTTTATGAGGTGGTACTTGTAGGAGGGCTTGGGCAGACCCTTCAGGTACGGGGTTTTGTAACCGTTTTTTACAGCCTTGCGGTAGTCGGCAACGCTCTTGAAGAGGCGTTCCTCCTTTGCGCCCTCCATGGAGTGCATCTTCTCCATCATGGTGAGCATCTTTGTCTGCCATTGGGGGTCTATGCTGTCTATCACCATCACCTTGTCCTGTGAGACTTGGTATTTTCTGTTCAGATCCCTTTCAGGATTCTTGGGGTGTATGATGAAGGCCCCGTACATGCCCCCGCTGATGTGGAGCAGGGTGCTCCAGTGGCAGTGCCAGAAGCGGGTTCCAGCGGGACGGGCAACGAACCTGTAGGTGAAGGTTT
>JALWSI010000184.1 GCA_027080315.1 bacterium
GGTCTCGTACGCCGTATTGAAGAAGCCTGGTATATCCTCCTCTGGCATGCCAAAATCTCTCACCAGCCTCTCTCTTATCTCTGGGAGCCCTGGGTCTTCTTCCTTCTTTTCTTTTGAGTCTTCTTTGGGTACGGCGTACTCTTTGTCATCTTTCAGGAATCTTCTTAGAATGCCTCTGAACTCCTGAATGTCAAAGGGTTTGGTTATGTAGCTGTTTATGCCGGCCTCCTTGGCACCCTCTTGCTGGTCCTCAAAGGCGTGGGCTGTGAGGGCTATTATGGGGATGCTCTTGCCTTTTATCTTTTCAGAGAGCTTTACCAGTAGCTCTTTTCCCACTTCTGCCCTTGTCCCTGGGGGTAAATCTGGTGAATGGGTCTTTTCGCAGCATCTTATTATCTTTGTTGCGGTGAATCCATCCATAACGGGCATCTGAACGTCCATAAGTACAAGGTCAAACTCTTTATCTGCCAAAAGCTCAAGGGCCTTTAAGCCGTTCTCTGCTACCTCAACCCTGTGTCCTTCCTTCTCAAGCACCTTCAGAATTAGCATCTGGTTTATCTGATTATCTTCTACCAGAAGTATTCTTTTGGGTGACAACGGCTCAACCTTTTTGTCAGCTTCGGGTTCACTTTGGACAACCCTTCCCTTCTGAGCTATGTCCAGAATGGGTTTTAATAGCGCTTTGTGGGATATTGGCTTGTATATCACACTATCAACAAGGTATGCGTGTTTAGAGTTGCACCATCTACACCTGCTCTCGTTTGCAAGCATGAGAAGGTGTAGATCCACTTCTTTTGCCTCTTTGATATTTTTTATGGTATCAAACCACTCTTCTTCCCATGTATTATCGTCTGCAATGGCTATAACCCTGCCCTTAAAGTCTCTCTCTGTCCGTAATATCTCTGAAGTTGGTTGCTGGTGCACAAAACAAGGTATATCTGCCCGTTTCAAAAGATCCTCCACCACCTTGGTTGTCCAGAAAATGGGTTTTGTGAAGGCAAGAACCCTGAGTTTCTCTTTCTCTCTCTTAAGGGCCTCTATTAACCTGTCTGTCTCGTAAGGGGCGTGACTGTTGTCCAGCTTGAAGGGTATGGCTACGGTGACCACAGTGCCTTCACCTTCGCGGCTCTCAATGGTTATGCTTCCACCCATGCCCGACACCAGCTCTTTTGTTATTGATAGCCCCAGTCCTGTGCCTCCAAACCTTTTGGTTGTAACCTCTTCTGCCTGAGTGAAAGGCTCAAGTACGGCGTTGAGCTTATCTTTTGGTATGCCTACCCCTGTATCAATCACCTTGAAAATTATCTCAGCTCTTTCCTTCTGCAGGCTGCCCAATGAGACGCTTAAAGCCACAAAACCTTGAGGGGTGAACTTTACGGCGTTTCCCAAAAGGTTTCTTAGCACCTGACTCAGTTTGTGGGGATCCCCCTGAAGGTGGTAGGGCACCTCTGGAGCAACATGGCAGATTACGCTAAGGTTTCTGGACTGATGGGCAAAGATATCGGTGCAGGTTTCAACTATTTCCATAAGGTTGAAGGGCTCTTCCCTGAACACCATCATACCCGCCTCTATCTTTGCAAGGTCAAGTATGTCGTTCACTATGGAGAGCAGAGCTTTCCCTGCATTGTTCACCGTGACCACAAGCCTCTCCTGTTCTTCGTCTAAAGGGGTCTCTTTTAATAGCTGAGACATCCCTATTATTGCATTCAGAGGGGTGCGTATCTCGTGGCTCATGTTGGCAAGAAAGGCGCTCTTTGCCTCACTGGCCTCCCTTAGCCTGGTCTCTATCTCCTTCTGAGCGGTCATGTCGTGACCTATTGATAGAAGCTCTGTCATCGTGCCCCTGCTGTCCTTCAGGGCAACGTGGTTCCATGCTATCCATACCCTTCTGCCGTCAGAAAGAATGTTCTCAACCTCTCGATAGGGGTAGTCCTCAGGGCGCTTCAAGATCTTGGCCAAGGTCTCTCTTCTGTTTTCGCCGCTGCTGTCTATCTCTGGAATGATGGTGCCAATGAGGTGCTTACCCACGATCTCACTGCGGCTGTATCCAAAGAACTCGCAGCCAAACCTGTTCATGAATAGAATCTTGCCCTCAGGTGAGCTTCTAACAATGATGCTTTTTGCATTTTCAACCAGAATGGTGTGTTTAAGTTCCTCTTGTTCCTTCTCTCTTTTCACCCTCTCTCTTTTGATGGTGGCTGCTGTTAGGTTGGCGGCAACCCGGAAGGCGTCTATTTCAGGATCTTGCCATACCCTTTTTTCTCTGGTGCCTATGGCGAGAACACCCCACAGGTCTCCGTCCACCACAATAGGGACAAAACTCTCAAAGCCCACTTTCTTGTTGAAAATTAAAGATGTCTTGTCTTGGCAGAGAGAGGGAGTGAATCTTACTACGTTGCCTTTCTGAAGCTCTTTAAACCATGAATGAAACTGGGGATCTTCGCTTGAGCACATTGTGATGTTTAGCCTTGAAGAGAAGCCCTTCTCCTTTGACCATGAAGCCAGCTCCAGTATCTGAACCTTGTTTTTCTTGGTGCGGACCCTTCCAACTGAAAGAGTATCTACGCCAGAGGCTTTACCTAAAAGCTCTAAAAACTCTGGTGCAACCTTTTCAGCCTCTTCGTTGATGAGCAACAGGCTTGATGCCTTGCTAACCGCTTCAAGAATGGAGTTCTTCTTCTCAATAGCATGCTCCCACTCTTTTCTCTGGGTGATGTCTTCAATCATCCAGATGGAGCCTTCCTGAGGGTTGTGGGGATCAAGGGGACGGGCAAGCAGTTTTGCCCATTTGATCTTGCCGGACTTGGTCTTTAAAGGAACCTCTTCAAATAGGACCTCTCCGGGCCTCAGAGAAGATAGCTTCTCTCCCAAACGCTCGTACTGCTCTCTTGTTGGATGGAATACAATGGCGTCTTGTCCTTCAAGCTCTTCAACCGTGCCTTCCCAGAACCTGGCCAGGGCAGGATTGATCTTTAGCAGCTTTCTTTGCTTGGAGTACGCTATTCCTACAGGGGCGTTCTCCAAAATGAGATTGAGTTCGTTTAGGGTGTTTTTCAACCTTTCTTCTAACTCAACCTTCTCTGTTATTACGCTTTTTATGGCAATGTAGTTGGTGATCTCTCCCTTCTCGTTTATTACCGGGGTGATCATGGCGTCTTCCCAGTAAAAGGTGCCGTCTTTGCGCTTGTTCTTGAAGGTGCCTTTCCACTTCTTTCCTGAAGAGATGGTGTCCCACATCTCTTTGTAGAACTCAGGGGGGTGATGTTCGGTCTTGAGTATTCGTGGGTTCTGGCCTATGGCCTCTTCTATCGTGTATCCCGTCTCTTCGGTGAAAGCGGGATTAACATACACCATGTTACCCTCTTTATCTGTTATCACAACGCTGCTTCCAGCCTGCTCAATGGCGGTTGAGAGCATATTGAGCTCTTCTTTGGTCTTCTCTATCTCAGAGATGTCCTGAATAAAGGCGAACCTGAAGCCCTCTTCTGCTTCATCCTCTTCAACCATAGAGGATTTCACATGGACCAGCACTTTTGAGCCGTCTTTTCTCAAAAAGTGAGCGGTGAAGTCACAGCAGTGTTCCGGGTCTTTTATTGCCTGCTCTTTTAGGATTTTTCTGTTCTCTTCGTCTGTTAGCTCAAAGGGGGTTTTGCCAATAAGCTCTTCTCTTTCGTAGCCCAGCATTTTGCAGATAGAGTCGTTCACCTCAACGATCTTCTTGGTTTTGGCGTTTACAACCCAAAATCCCTCTTCTGCGGTATCAATTATGCTGCGGTAGCGGGCAAGCAGGTGTTTATTCTTTTTATCTTCCTCTGTAAGACGCTTTCTTGCCCTGTAATAAAAA
>JALWSI010000185.1 GCA_027080315.1 bacterium
CCCAAGAGACGTATCACGGTGTTGGAAAGAGAAAGACCTCGGTGGCTCGGGTCTGGATCAAACCGGGGCAGGGAAGAATAGTGGTGAACAAGAGAGAGATGGACGATTACTTCCCCCGTGAAACCCTTAAGATGATCATCAACCAGCCTTTCCAGCTCACAGGCACAGAGGGACAGTTTGACGTGATGGTTAATGTTAAAGGGGGAGGAGTCTCAAGCCAGGCCGATGCGGTGCGCTACGGGCTGGTGAAGGCCCTTATTGCCTACGATGCCAAGTTCAGGCCTGTTCTGAAGAGGGCGGGCTTGGTTACCCGTGACGCAAGGGTGGTTGAGCGTAAGAAGTACGGACGCAAGAAGGCCAGAAAAGGCTTCCAGTGGAGGAAGCGTTAATAGCGAAGAGCCGTTGAGGCTCCTGCTGGTTTCTTCAGGCACCTTTCTTGTTGAAGAGAGGCGAGTTTGTGGGAGAGGGGTTTATTCTTTTTTGGATAAGCCCTTCTTGATCGGTGATTTTTTGTGGAGGCTTACAGATGTCGGTGCGACTGGGAATAAACGGTTTTGGTAGAATCGGCCGCCTTGTGTTCAGGGCTGCCATGGAGGACGACCGGATTGAGGTGGTTGGGATAAACGACATAACCGACGCAGCCACCCTGGCGCATCTTCTCAAGTACGATTCTGTGCACGGCAGGTTCAATGGGGAGGTCTCTCACACCGACAATGCGGTGGTGGTGAATGGAAAAGATATCCCCGTAAGTTCTGTTCGAGATCCAGCCGAACTGCCTTGGGGAGAACTGGGGGTGGACGTTGCCTTGGAGTCCACTGGGCGTTTCAGAGACAGGGAGAACGCGTCCAAGCACCTTAAGGCCGGAGCAAAGAGGGTTATCATCTCTGCTCCTGGGAAAGATCCAGATATCACTATTGTTCTGGGTGTGAACCACCAGTCCTTTGATCCCCAAAAGCACTTTATCATCTCAAACGCATCTTGTACCACAAACTGTTTAGCCCCGGTTGCCAAGGTGTTGGATGAGAACTTCAAAATCGTTTCTGGATTTATGACCACGGTGCATGCATACACCAACGACCAGCGCATCCTTGATCTGCCACACGGTGATCTCAGGAGGGCACGGGCGGCGGCTGTCTCAATGATTCCCACAACCACAGGGGCAGCGGTGGCAGTTGGTTTGGTGCTGCCTCAGTTGAAGGGCAAACTGGATGGCATGGCTGTAAGGGTGCCAACTCCCAATGTCTCTCTTGTTGATCTTGTGGTGCAGGTTGAGAAGTCTGCTACTGCTGAAGAGGTCAACTCTCTGCTTAAAGCCGCTGCAGAGGGAGAGATGAAGGGGATTTTGGGCTACTCTGAAGAGCCACTGGTCTCAATAGACTACAATGGTTGTCCCTTATCCTCTGTGGTTGATGCTCTTTCTACCAAGGTGCTGGGCAACCAGATCAAGGTTATATCTTGGTACGATAACGAGAGCGGTTATTCCCACAGGGTGAAAGACCTGGCTGTTATGGTGGGGGAGGCCTGATTTTACTTCCATGGATAAGGTGGATGTTCCCTACAAGACCCTGAAGGACGTTGATCTTCAGGGAAAGCTCGTATTTATCAGGGTTGACTTCAATGTTCCCACTGATGATCAGGGGAACATTACTGACGATATCAGGATAAGAGCAGCTTTACCCACCATCTCTTACGCCTTAGATCAGGGGGCTAAACTGGTTATCGCTTCCCACAGAGGACGTCCCAAAGGAAAATGGATCCCTGAGCTGAGCATGGGCCTCATTAAGAAAAGGATAGAGAGGCTTTTGCGCAGGGAGATTCTGTTTGTGGATGCCTGTGTTGGCGAGAAGGTGGATGAGGCCAAGGCCAATTTGAAAGAGAGGGACGTTCTTCTTTTAGAGAACCTCCGTTTTTACAAAGAAGAGACGGATAACGACCCGGCCTTTGCAGCAGAACTTGCCAAAGGCATAGATGTTTACGTTAACGACGCTTTTGGAACCGCCCACCGTAAGCATGCCTCCACATACGGCATTGCCCAGCATTTGAAGGTCAGGGTGATGGGGCTTCTCATGGAGAAGGAGATAGCCTACTTCAGAAAGGCTATGGTTAACCCATCCCGTCCCTTGGCCATACTCCTTGGAGGTGTGAAGGTTTCTACCAAGCTGGGTCTCATAGAGAATCTTCTTAAAAAGGCCGATAAGGTGCTCATTGGAGGTGCTATGGCCTTCACCTTCTTGAAGGCTATGGGATTTTCCACAGGAGCCTCCCTTGTTGAAGAGGATATGTTGGGAATAGCCAAAGAGATTATGGACGAGGCGAGGTCTAAAAAGGTGGCCTTCTATTTGCCGGTGGACTTCGTGTTGACGGAAGAGATAGACTTTTCGGCTCCTGCAGTGGTTGTTCCTTACCAAGAGGTGCCTGACGGATGGAAGGGGGTTGATATCGGTCCTGCCACTATAAGGCTTTACGAAGAGAGCTTATCAAATGCTCGTACCATTGTATGGAACGGCCCCATGGGCATATTTGAGATGAGCAGGTTTAAGAAGGGTACTGTGGCCATGGCCAAGTGTCTGGCAAACTCCTCTGCTCTGACCATTGCAGGTGGAGGAGACACCGATGTTGCCATTCACAAGGCGGGATTCACCGAGAACTTCTCTTACATCTCCACGGGAGGAGGGGCCTTTCTGGAGCTTATGGAGAAGAACACCCTTCCGTGCCTTGAGGTGTTAGAGAAGAAGGAGTGATGGATGAGGCGGATATTGATTGCCGGGAACTGGAAGATGCACAAGGGCGTTGGGGAGGCCGTTGAGCTGGTTGACGAGCTTCTTTCTATTTTCTCTTCGCCTCCTTCATGCGAGGTAGCGGTTATGCCTCCTTTCACCGCACTTCATCCTGTTGCGGGGCGTTTGAAAGGCTCCTTTGTGAAACTGGGAGCCCAGAACGTTTACTGGGAGGATCAAGGGGCCTTCACAGGAGAGATCTCCCCCTCCATGCTCAGAGAGATAGGTTGCCATTATGCCATTGTGGGTCATTCCGAGAGAAGGCACATCTTTGGCGAACCAGATCAATGGGTTGCAAAGAAAGCGGTTGCCTTGCAAAAGGTGGGAATCATCCCCATTATCTGCGTAGGTGAACGCCTTGAAGAGAGAGAGGCTGGTGATGCCGAGGGAGTGGTGGCTTCCCAGCTTGAAGGTAGTACCCAGGGCGTTAGCTGGGATCCCGAGACTTTGCCGGTTATTGCCTACGAACCTGTGTGGGCCATTGGCACCGGTAAAACCGCCACCCCTGAGATTGCTCAGGAGATGCATGTTTTTATTAGGGGATGGCTTTCTGAGAATGAGGGCGACGGTGTTGCCAGTAGGGTGCGCATTCTGTACGGAGGAAGCGTGAAACCTGAGAACGCAAGAGGGCTTCTGGCCCAGAGGGACATTGATGGTGCTCTGGTAGGAGGGGCCAGCTTGAAAGCCCAGTCTTTTGCAGGAATCATAAGAGAGGGAGAGGATTTATGAGTGCAGCCATATTAGTTGTCCACATCATTGTTTGCGTGGTGATGATTCTGATCATACTGCTTCAGCAGGGTAAAGGTGCCGAGATGGGAGCCACTTTTGGGGTGAGCGCCCAGGGCTCAGCGGTGTTTGGGCCCAAGGGTCCCACTCCGTTGCTGGCCAAGATAACCGTGGGAGCGGCAGTGCTTTTCATGCTCACATCTCTTTCCTTGGCTTTACTCACAACCAAACGGTACTCCGCCACAATCAAGCAGGTGAAGCCCGTTGCACCTGTTGCGGTTCCAGCCAAAAAACCCATGCCCAAGTCTCCTGT
>JALWSI010000186.1 GCA_027080315.1 bacterium
CTTTTGAGCAGGTCTCAAATTCCAACCCTCAAGTGGTTTATGAATACTCTTGACGCAATAGGGGGTCTTAATCCCTTTTGAGCAGGTCTCAAATTCCAACAATAAATAATCAAGGCTCCTATACCGCCAAGTTGGCGGTAGTCTTAATCCCTTTTGAGCAGGTCTCAAATTCCAACGCATGATGAGCCAATTGGAGCAGAGGGGAGGTGAGAGAGAGTCTTAATCCCTTTTGAGCAGGTCTCAAATTCCAACTGTACCTTTCCTACTACCCCAAATATCAGACCCTTGCAAGCCCAAATCTGCGAACCTCTAACAGGCCTCCTTTGCAAACCCACAATTTCTGATATACCACAGGCACATTTTTGAACTATCTTGCTGATAATCAAGATATTACAAACTTCCGGGAACCTCTTTTTGAGCATTTGGAGATTGACCAATAATTACAGATACTTACAATTTTGAACTCTTCGGCCGACGAGGTTCACAGAGAACCACACACAAAACCTGCTACTCTATTCCACGTTGTCAAAGAAGATCAGGCTAATACACTATTACATCAGCCTGCTCAAAAGAATAAACCGGATCTCCAAGAATCTCAAGTTTACCCTCGCAATCTTTGCACAAAGAGTAGATTCTCACCGAATCCTCCTCGGTATTCATCACCATCATCACCCTTACCATAAGCTGTTTAAGCACGTGCCTGTCGGCATAAACCTCAAAAACCGAGTACTGCACCCTCGTGCCATAGTCCTCCATGATCTTGGCAATGCGGTTAAGCCTCTTTGAGTCGGCAATGTCGTAGGCAATCACCATAAACATCAATAGACCTCGTAATCGTCGTTCAAAAACAGTTTTCCCCTACCCAGCACCTGCACCCGCTCTCTGCACGAATCGCATACCTGGTAAAACCTCACAGAATCCCCGGGGTCCTCCACAAACTGCTGCACCTCTCGCTTCAGCCTCTCTAACTTCTCCCAGTCCAACATAACCTCAAACACCGATTTCTGAACCGGATACCCGTAATCCATCAGCACCTTGCGCAGCTTGGCCCTGTTTTTGTTCTTCACTATGTCATAGCTAACCAGCAGTATCATGCCCCACCTCATTGCATGGTGAGAGGGCGGTATTCTGCCACCTCACCCCTCACCAAACGGGAGTACTGCCTGGCCTGCTCGTAAATGGCCTTGTGGTAGTCAATGGGACGGCCCAAGGGCTCGTAGAAAAACTTTGTGCGCATCTTGCGTTCAAACTGGTGCAACAGCTTTTTCAAAGACTTCTCTTTCAACCTAACAGGATACACCTTCTCGGTGGCTGCAATCTCATCCTCGTGCTCAACAAGACCCTCAGGGCACCCCTCTTCCCCCTCTGTTTCACCCTCAACCATCTGGCCAAGGGGATCTTTCCAGATGTCAGGCTCACCATCCTCTGCTGCACTCTCCTCTGGATAATAGACGTAAAAGTCGTCGTCTGCGAGAATCCTGAGGTTGAAGAGAGAGAGGGTGAGGGTGTCAACCACTATGGTCCTGAACTCTTCCATTAGGTCAAGCACCAGAGAAGGCCTGCCGTACTCAAGGGCGTGAAGCGAGCCAAGGTAAGGATCAAGACCGGCGGCATACACTGCCCCATACACCCTGTTCATCAGCAAGGTGTAGCAAAAAGAGAGCACAGCGTTTATGGGATCTGTAGGAGGTCTGCGAACCCTTTTTCTGAAGTCGTTGCGGTTCACAAACCCCTCACGAAACCCTCTGAAGAAAAGAGCCGAGCCTTTACCCTCGTATCCCCTTATCTGCTTGATGGTGCTGGCAGCCTCAAGCCGTCTAACAATAGAGGCCAGATCGTGAATCACCCTTTCAAGGTTGGCGGTTTTGCGGTTGCGATAGATGCGTTTTAGCAACACCAGCTGGTTTTTAAGCTTGCCCCTCACAAAAGACCTTGCCGTCTCTTTCATAAATCCTTCGTCCTCTGTCTTGGCGTACTGCTGCCTTCGCAAAAAGACATTCTTGGGCAACTCTCCCACCACCCTGCCAATGAACCTGCCATCGTAAGAGAGAAAGACCAGCTCTACCCCCGAATACAAAAGGTGCTTAACCGCAGAGGTTGTGATCTCCACATTGCCTATCAACACCATCTGGTTGAGCTTAAAGGTCAAGATAGAGCAGGGCTCTTGATCCTTAACCTTCAGCGAAAGATGCCTACCCTGCTTTGATATGTGGCTTCCCTGACTGGTGACATAGATCACGCTCATCGTTCTTACCCCCCTTCACAACGTATCTTCCCAACCCAAAGGCGGTGTTTTTGCCAATGTGAAGCAGCTCACCAACCTTCAAGATGGGATACACCCTGTTCAGGTCTCCCGAAATAACCATCCTCCCCATAACGCCCCCCAGCCTCATCGTTGTGCCCTGGCGCTTAGAATAACGACCGTGATCCCGCCACCTGAAAGCAGACTCTTTCACCGCAACCTCACTCAAAAGCTCCTCCAGCTCAAGGTCGCTCAAGAGATCAATGGCCTCATCAGAGTAAAAGCTTGAAAGCACCCTAAGACGAAACAGCGCCCCAAGTAAAATGTGCGACAAGTTAGGAGAGGTGACCAACCTGCCATCACTCTTCAGCCTCAAAGGGGTCACCGTTTGAAGCACCAGGGTCTTCTGCCTCGTTCTCCTTTTTAACAGACCCTCAATGGGAATACCGGAACCATCGGTCAAAAGAGTGTCTGACCCCTCGCGATAGATCTCCCTCCAGCCCCGGGGATGAACCCTCTCTTGCACAGATGACAGACGAAACCTGCCCCTGTTCTTGCCCAGCCCCCTCTCGCCAAGGCGAGAGATGGCGTAGATGTAGTAGGGCAGGTAAGCCCTTGCGTCTCCAAACACGGTCATTCCAAAGGTGTAGGTGCCGCCTTTTCTTGAGATGCCCCCTCCCAGCTCCAAAGGATACACAAGAACCGGATGAGGCGCTTTGTTGGTGCCCTTCAGATAAGGAGAATCCCCTGAAAATATAGACTCAAACGAGGTTGCGTAAACGCACTTCTGGTTCAAAACGCAGGTGTCACAATCCCCTCCCTTAACAACACAGGTCATTCTTCTCAAAGAGGCCCCAAAGGCACCTCTCAATGCCACACCGGGGAAATAAGGCAGAACAACCTTCTCGTCTCCTTTTATCTTGATTCTGAAGACCGAGACAGAGAAGTCACTCACCTGTAAACACCCCTGATCTTCTTAGGTCGTTTACAGCCAAAGCTGCCTTCTCAAAGTTCTTCTGCAATCCTGTGGCAAGACTCGTTTCGTCACTTGCGTTTTCTCTGCAGCCACAGTGGTTTATGTCGTTCCTCGCCTTTGAGATAGACTCGTAAATCTTGGCAAGCTCTATAAACTTCTCTCCACCCTTCTTTTGAAGCTCTATCCCCAAAGACTTTCTGTTTTTCAAAGCACCCTTCCACTTCTCACCAGGAACACCCCTGGCAGTCATCACAAGAAGCTCTGACGAGAACTCTCTGTTGCTCCTGTCATACACATCATCAAACCCTGCCCAGATACACATCTCGCCAACCAATGCCTCTGTTAGTATGGTGTAACCCTGCTGAACAAGGCCATGCTCAATACACCACTCAACCGCGGCTTTGGCCTTTGCCCATGAATCATCACACAAAAAGCCCCAAATCTTGCCCTCTATCTTCTCAAACAGAGGATCAAAGGGCGTCAAAAACCCTTTGCACAGCTCTTCGGAGA
>JALWSI010000187.1 GCA_027080315.1 bacterium
TTTTGGATGAATCGTTCGGTGTATGGGGATTTTGTGATAACTGGCACTTGACTGGTTATGGTCCTAATGGTAATTGCAAACCGGGTTTGAGAAAGCCATATGGAGGGATGAGACCCACAAATCTTAGTTAAGGAGGTATAAGGTTATGGCCAAGATACCCGAGAACTATTTGCCCCCCCGGGAGTTGTGGCCGGACTACAAGATTCCCGATGAATTTGTGATGCCAGAGAACGTGAACCTGGCGGACTGTCTGCTTGATAAACACATAAGGGCGGGAAAGGCGAATAACAAGGCTATTCTGTTTGGAGATAAGGTTGTCACTTATGGAGAACTGCAGGAGGCCTCTATTCGTCTCGCTAACAGCCTGGCAGAGCTTGGAGTTGAGAAACAAGACCGTATTTCAATTCGTATGGTCAACTGCCCTGAGGTTCTGGCAGCCATATTTGCCGTGATGAGACTGGGTGCTATTCCCGTTCCCATGTCTCCTCTGTGGACCCAGAAAGAGATCGCCTTCACCTTGAACAACGCGGAGGCTAAGTACATATTTGTGAGTTTCCCCCTCTTGGAGGAGGTTGAGAAGGCAAGACCCGACTTCCAGTTCACCAAGAACATCATTGTTGTTGGTGGTCCTCCCAATGTTGCCAAAGAGAAGAACATGCTCTCTTACGCTGAGCTTCTGGAAAAGGGCAGCACCACTATGCTTTGCGAGTCTATGACCCCTGATGACATAGGGGTTATCCTTTACACCTCGGGGACCACAGGACCTCCCAAAGGCTGTGTTCACTTCGTGAAAGAGCTACTCCCAGAGTGCTATCTGGTTAACAAGTACGTGTGGAGGCTTGTTGAGGGAGATATTTTAGGTGGTTCTGCTCCTGTCTCTTTTGCCGCAGGCTTCGGGACCTTTGCTCTCATCCCCTTCTATGCAGGGGCAACTGTTTCGCTCATGGGCAAGTTTGATCCCGACGATCTTATGTCCATAGTTCAGAAGCATAGAGTCACGGTTCTCACCGGTCTGCCAACGGCTTACAGGCGTCTTTTGGCAATGGAGAACTTCAACGACTACGATATAAGCTCTGTCCGCATGTTCACCACTGGTGGAGATGCCCTTGGTAAAGAGACCTTTGATGCCTGGTTGGACAAGGTGGGTATCCCCATTTACGAGGGCCTTGGAGCCACAGAGATGGTTCACCTCATCACCTCCAACGCCGTTAACATGAGGCCCAAGGCAGGCTCTATAGGTATTGCCATTCCAGGTCACGACATCAAGATCTTGGACGAAGATGGTAACGAGGTGGCTCCTGGAAACATTGGAAAACTCACCTGCCAAGGACCCACAGGTGCCCTCTACTGGAAGCCCTACGCCGACGATGAGAGGCTTATGAAGAACCAGAAAGAGAGTATCTACAATGGCAGGGTGAAGCTCGGGGATGCCGTTTACATGGATGAAGATGGATACATCTTCTTCGTCTCCCGTGAGTCTGATATGATTAAGAGCTCTGGATACCGTATAGGTCCTGCAGAGGTGGAAGAGGCACTGAAGAAACATCCTGCCGTGAAAGACGCCGGTGTGATCGGTTCCCCTGATCCAGTTAGAGGAGAGATCACAAAGGCCTATGTGATCTTGGCGGAAGGATACTCTCCCTCTCCAGAGCTGGCTAAAGAGATAGCAGTGTCGGTGAAAGACTACATTGCCGTTTACAAACAGCCAAGGGCTGTCTGCTTCTGCGATACTCTACCTGTCACACCCACTGGCAAGCTGCTACGCAGGGTGCTGAAGGAGTGGGATGCAGAGGACAAATACGAGACCATAGCCATCTCATAGTTTGGTTCTGAATTGACTATTTAAGGCCGAAGGGGTTTTCCTCTTCGGCCTTTTCATTTACTCTAAACGAAAACTTGGGATCTTAAGGAGATGGATGATGGACTCTTGTCCTTTTATTAGAGCCTGTAGAGGTGAAGATGTACCGTACACACCTATCTGGATGATGAGGCAGGCGGGTCGCTATCTGCCAGAATACATGGAGATTCGCAGGTCGGTGTCGGGTTTCTTGGAGCTGTGCAAAACTCCTGCTCTGGCAACCAAGGTTACCTTGCAGCCCGTTGAGAGGTTGGGGGTGGATGCTGCCATTCTGTTCTCTGATATCCTGGTGCCTGTTGAAGCCATGGGGGTTCCTTTGGAGTTCAGAGAAGGGGAGGGACCAAAACTCAACTATCCAGTTGAATCTATGAAGGATATTGAGTCTCTGAAGGTTCCAAATCCCTACACCTCCTTGGATTTTGTGTTGGAGACCGTGAGGCGCGTGAAGGAGGCATTGGATGATCAGGTGCCTCTGATAGGGTTTTCAGGAGCTCCTTTCACCTTGGCAAGCTACATTTTGGAGGGGGGAGGTAGTCGTAACTACTTGAAGACCAAAACCCTTATGTACCGCAATCCCGAGGTTTGGCATGCCCTTATGGGTAAGCTCACCGATACTGTAGTGGTCTATCTGAAGGCCCAAGTGGAGGCAGGAGCTGATGCCCTTCAGCTATTTGATTCGTGGGTGGGTGCCCTTTCTCCTGCCGACTTTCGCAGGTATGTGGCTCCTTACACAAGACGTGTGGTGAAAGAGCTAAAGAGTGTCACAAAGGCGCCTTTCATACTATTTGGTACGGATACCACAACGCTTTTGGAGGACCTTGCCTCAATGGGGGCTGATGTTGTGGGGGTGGACTGGAGAATAGAGCTTAGGGATGCCATTAAGATCCTTAAAGGCAGAGCCTCAATTCAAGGAAACCTGGATCCCTGTGGCCTCTTTATGACCAAAAAAGATCTTGAGGAAAGGGTGAGAGAGATTGTGGAGCAGGGGAGAGAGGCGAGGGGACATATCTTCAATCTGGGACATGGGATACTGCCCCAGACCGATCCTGAGATGGCCAGATTTCTGGTGAAGAGCGTTCATGAGCTTAGCAAGAGGTGAGAGATGAGACTCAAAGATTTAAGAGAAAAGTATGCCGTGGTGGGAGTGGGATACACTCCTCAGGGAAAGGTTCCGGGGAGAACGGCCCTTAGTTTTCACCTGGAAGCCTGTGCCAACGCAATAGTGGATGCTGGGCTGAAGAAGGAGGATATTGACGGTCTCATATGCTACCGTCGCTTCTCTCCAAAACTGGGTGAACCCGAGGTCACTCCCTACCTTCTGGCCCAGATGTTAGGAATAACCCCCCGCTACCTTACCCAAGAGGCCAATTGTGCCCGTACCCATCTGTTTCATGCCATGGCGGCTTTAGAGATGGGATTGTGCAACTATGTTCTAATTTCGTACGCAGACAACGCTGTTAGTGGCGGTAGAACCTTTGTGGAAGAGGACACCCATGGGGAGCCCCCCGCCGATCTTCTGCTTTACGGACAGATGGGATTCACCGCCAACTACGCCATGGCGGCCCGTAGGGCCATGGCAACCTTCAATACGGGACCTGAAACATGGAAGGAGATAGCCGTGAGCCAACGCAGGTGGGCAGAGCTCAATCCCCAGGCCGCTTTAAGGAATAAACCTCTTGATTATCAAGGGTATTACAACTCTCCCATGGTGACCGAGCCTTTTCGCCTTTGCGATGCATGCCTCGTCTCTGACGGTGGAAGGGCAGTGGTTGTTACATCTGTGGAGCGAGCCAAAGACCTGAAGCATCCTGTGGTGGCCATAATGGGCCTGGGATTGGCCAATCCCTCTTACGA
>JALWSI010000188.1 GCA_027080315.1 bacterium
CCTTTGTGAGGATGCTCCACATCCTTTCGCATCCCTCTTCGTGAGAGGATGAGGTGCGGAGGATCTGAGGCCAGGTGGGCCAGGGGTTGTTCACAGGGCGCTCTTTGGGGGGCTGAGGGAGAAGCTCAATCTGAACGATGCTCTTTGCACCTTGGCGACGGCTGGTTCCCACGCAGTCTGCTCCCGTGTCTCCTCCTCCAATCACCACCACCTTTTTGTCTTTTGCGGTTATCTCTTTTTCAGGAGGAATGGGGTCTCCTGCCACCCTGTGGTTCTGTTGGGTGAGGAACTCCATGGCAAAGTGTATCCCTTTAAGCTCTCGGCCAGGTACCTTCAGGTCTCTCGGCACCCCTGCTCCTGTGGTTAGAACCACAGCGTCAAAGCTGCGGCTGAGATAGTGGGTGGAGAGGTCTATTCCAGCGTTCACCTCGGTCTCAAATATGACTCCCTCTTCCTTCATCTGCTCCATTCTTCTGTCAATTACCCACTTCTCCAGCTTGAAGTCGGGAATTCCGTATCTCAGGATTCCTCCTATTCTGTCTGACTTCTCAAATAGCACCGCTTCGTGTCCCGCACGGGCTAACTGCTGAGCCGCTGCTAAACCAGCAGGCCCTGAACCGATCACTGCCACCCTTTTGCCTGTGCGATAAGGTGGGGTTTCTGGAACTATCCATCCCTCCTTCCATCCACGCTCAACGATCTGAAGCTCAATGTGGCGAATGGTGACAGAGGGCTGGTTGATTGAGAGGGTGCATGCAGCCTCACATGGAGCGGGACACACCCTTCCGGTGATCTCAGGGAGGTTGTTGGTTGAATGAAGAAGATCAAGGGCTCTCTTCCAGAGGCCTCTGTAAACCATATCGTTCCAATCGGGAATCCTGTTGCTTAAAGGGCATCCAAAGCTGTGGCAGTAGGGAACCCCGCAGTCCATGCACCTGGCTGCCTGGATCTCAAGCTCCTCAATGGGAAGAAGCTGTTCAACCTCCCTGAAGTCCTTTATTCTCTCTTCTACCGGTCTTTTGGGAGGATCCTTTCTCTCGTATTCAAGGAAACCTGTGGGCTTACCCATTGTAAACCTCCTCTGTCACCGTGACGGTCTCGTCATCAACGTCCTCTTCCAAGCGCATCCTCTCAAGCACCTTTTTGTAGTCAATGGGCATCACCTTGACAAAGAGGGGTATGCGCTCTTCCCAGTTTTCAAGAATGGTCTTTGCCGTGAGACTGTTGGTGTAGCGGTAGTGCTTCTCAATGAGGTTGTACAGCTCCCATTTGTCCTCTTTCGTCCAGACACTCTCCAGATCCACCATGTCTAAGTTGCATCTTGTGTCAAAGAGCTGGTTCTCGTCGTAAACGTAGGCTACTCCACCGCTCATGCCGGCAGCGAAGTTGTTTCCTGTGGGCCCAAGGACCACAACAACGCCGCCGGTCATGTATTCGCAGCCGTGGTCTCCAACCCCTTCAACCACCGCTTTTGCCCCGCTGTTTCGTATGGCGAATCGTTCTCCAGCGGTTCCATAAAGGTAGAGTTCGCCACCTGTGGCTCCGTAGAGAATCACATTACCTGCAATCACGTTCTCGTGGGGTATGAACCGGGAGCCTTTGGGAGGCACCACAACAATGCGGCCTCCAGACATTCCCTTGGCTAAGTAGTCGTTGGCGTCTCCTTCAAGCCTGATGTTTATTCCATTGGCCAGAAAAGCGCCAAAGCTCTGACCGGCAGAGCCCCTGAAGGTTATGTCTATTGTGCCATCAGGTAGTCCATCGTATCCGTAGCGCTTGGCTATCTCTCCGCTTAGCATGGTGCATACCGTGCGGTTCACATTGCGTATGGGCATCTCAATCTTAACCGGTTCTCCCCGTTCTATGGCGGGTTTGGCCTTCTCTATGAGTTCAAAGTCTAATGTTCCCTCGTAGTTCTTCTCTTGCCCAATGGTGCACAGGATTGAGGTCATCTCTGTGGGCTTTGCTGGGGTGAGTATGGCGCTTAGATCCACTCCCTGGGCTTTCCAGTGGTCTATGGCCTCTTGCATCTCAAGCATGTCGCTGCGTCCCACCATTTCGTCAAAGGTTCTGAAGCCCATCTCGGCCATGTACTCCCTCACCTCCTGGGCAAGGAACCTGAAGTAGTTCACCAAGTACTCTGGTTTGCCTTTGAACCTTGCCCTCAAGACGGGATCCTGACAGGCGATTCCAACTGGACAGGTGTTCATGTGGCACTTGCGCATCATTACGCACCCCATCACCACCAAGGCGAGGGTGCCAAAACCGAACTCCTCGGCTCCCAGCAAGGCTCCAATAACAACGTCCCTGCCTGTGCGGATCAGGCCGTCCACCTGAACCCTTATGTAGTGCCTCAGGCAGTTCTGCACCAATGACTGCTGGGTCTCTGCAAGTCCCAGCTCCCACGGTAGCCCCGCATGTTTGATTGAGGTTAGGGGAGATGCCCCTGTTCCTCCGTCGTATCCCGATATGAGCACCATGTCTGCTTTGGCCTTTGCAACTCCTGAGGCAATGGTGCCCACACCCACCTCTGAAACCAGCTTAACCGAGACCCGGGCCTCGGGATTGGCCATTTTCAGGTCAAATATGAGCTGGGCAAGGTCCTCAATTGAGTAGATGTCGTGGTGTGGTGGAGGGGAGATGAGGGTGACCCCAGGGGTGGTGTAACGCACCCTGGCAATCTCCTCGCTCACCTTGTGGCCGGGCAGCTGGCCGCCCTCTCCGGGCTTGGCCCCTTGGGCTATCTTGATCTGTAGTTCGTCGCAGTTGACCAGATACTCAATTGTTACCCCGAAGCGGCCTGATGCCACCTGTTTCACCTTTGAGATTGCCCAGTCTCCGTTCTCCCGTGGCTTGTACCTGGCGGGATCCTCTCCTCCCTCTCCTGAATTGCTGTGGGCGCCCAGTCTGTTCATGGCAATGGCTATGGCCTCGTGGCACTCTTTGCTTATTGAGCCGAAGGACATGGCGGCTGTGTAGAACCGCTTAACAATGGATTCCACAGGTTCAACCTCTTCAATGGGCACGGGGGTACCCTTCTTGATCTTGAAGAGGCTTCGTAGGGTAGAGTATCCCTTTGAGATGTCGTTGCAGATAGAGGTGAACTCTTTGAACACGTCGTAGCTGCCGATTCTTGTTGCGTATTGCAACTTGTAGATGGCCTCAGGAGACCAAAGGTGTTTCTCTCCTCCCACCCGTATGTGGTAGAATCCACCGGCATCCAGGAGTTTGGGGGGATTACCCCTTTCGGGAAAGGCCTTTTTGTGGCGTTTAAGGGTCTCTTGAGCTATCTCATCAAGGCCGATTCCCTGAATCCTTGAAGGGGTTTTGGTGAAGTACTTGTCTATCACATCTTGATTGAGACCAATTGCTTCAAAGATCTGGGCTGCAAAGTAGCTACGGAGCGTTGAGATTCCCATTCTGCTGAAGGTCTTGAAGAGACCCTTCTTTATGGCGGTTATGTAGGCGTCCATGGCCTCTTCAGGAGAGACCTCTTTTTCAAGCAGCCCCTCTTCGGCCAAGGCCCTGATGGTTGAGATGGCTGTGTAGGGACAGATGGCGCTTGCCCCGTAGCCTATGAGCAGGGCAAAGTGCATGATCTCTCGGGCCTCTCCCGTCTCAACTATGATGCTTGCATGGGTGCGTAATCCCTTGCGAATGAGGTGGTGATGCAGTCCTGCAGTGGCCAGAAG
>JALWSI010000189.1:0-1256 GCA_027080315.1 bacterium
GCCCTGGAGATATTCAATGTAGAAAGGAAGTTCATAGTACACCAGAAGAGCCATCAGGTGGTGGTGAAGATCACCGACAAAAGAACTGGCGAGGTGCTACTTGAGATTCCTCCTGAAGAGGCCATAGAGCGCTATGAGAAGATGCAAGAGTTCATCGGTTTGCTTTTCAACGAGAAGGTTTAGGCTAAGGGGGCAAAGGGAAAAGTAGCTGAATTAAATAACTTTGCCCCCATCCCTTTCAGACTGAAGGGATGCCTGAAGCAAAGAGGCTCACGGCCTTCAAAAGGGAAGGTATGACTATCTCGTGCCAGGTAGGCAAGAGGATAAGTTTGTCCTTTTTCAGCAGCAGAAACTGCTTTTGTGCCATCCCCCATGGCGGATTAAGAACGGTCTTAAAGAGCCTTCCTTCATCAGCTTGGTAGCTTCTCTCAATAATAAGGTGTCCCTCGTGTTCCAGAGACAGCACCATAGGCAGCTCAGGGGTGCCAATGGCAGGGGATTCAACCTCAAGATCCAGAAGGGGATTTTGCTCCGAAAGCTCGTCAAGGTGCCTTTTCACAACGAAGGAAAAGCGATGGGTTGGTCTGCCCTGAGCCAGCCACTTGCGGTGGTACTTTGTGCCTAAGGGGCCTTCCCAATCAACCGGTTCTATTCCCTCGGTGTTGAGGATGGCTCTCTCCATCTGGCGGGCGTACTCTGTATGGTCGGTGGCCATGAACATTCTTCCACCCACCACCAGCCTCTCTCTGACAAGCTCAAGAAAGCCCTTTGTCACTATTCTCCTTTGAGGACTGCCATCCCATGGATCGGGAAAGAGAAGATAGATCTCCTTCAAGAAGCCCTGGGGAACAAGCCATCTCAAAAAGGCCACACCGTCTGACTTCACAAGGTATCTGCTGGTTTCTGCAAAGCCCGCCTCTCTCAACCTGAACGCCGCTTTTCTCAGGCATCTGTTGGAGATCTCTAACCCCAGGGCCGTTTTCCCTTCCGCCATAAGCTGCACAAGAAACTCCCCGTTGCCGCAGCCTATCTCCAGCACTCCCTCTCCTTTGGGCAATAACCGGTGAATGCCCCCCATCTTCAGGATCTCTCGGGGCGACGAGAAAGGGGTAAGGGTTATTTGGAGAGATTTCCCTTTCAAGAGCCTATGTTTAACCTTGTTGGCTCGGTGCGGAGCCTTCAAAGCCTCGGCGAGTTTCAGCAGGGCGTATTGCACCTCTTCGTCCTCTCCCCTCTCCCATATCCTGTGGGGAGAG
>JALWSI010000189.1:1266-3683 GCA_027080315.1 bacterium
TTGAAAAGAGGAGAAAGGACGAAGTTGAACAGGTAGAGTGGCGCTGCCGAGCGTCTTGAAGAGCACCGCTTCTTCTGAAGACGAGAATAGCCTCTCCCCTTGAAACCTTTTAAGTGCCCTGTCAAAAGGTATATCTACCACGACGTTGGACATGAAGGGGCCTCTACTGTACCATTCTATTCGGTGTCAACGGCCCCTCCAGAAAGGAGACAACAATGGGAATATCGCTGAAGGGATTCAAGAAGGATAGAAAACGCTGGGAGAAGGAGCTTAAGAAGAGAAAAGGAATGCCTCGGCCCCTCTTTGTGCTGGGATGGATCTATCTGGAAGAGGGTAGAAGAGCCGAGGTGGAAGATATGGTGAAGAAAGAGAAGAACAGGAGCTACAAAGGGGTCTTGCAGGCGCTGATGGCCCATAGGGAGGGAGACAGAGAAGGTATAATCGCCTCTTTGCAGGATGTGGGTGACGAGGGGGAAGAGGGCTTATGGAAGAGGATCCTTCTGGTGCTTGGAGAGGAGGGGGACGAAGAGAAGATAAAGTCTATTCTGCAGGAGAGTCCAGACCATCCTCTTGCCCCTGCTCTTCTCTTGAAGCTGGCAGAGACCCTTTACCTGAAAGGGGATCTTTCGGGGGCCTTGGGGCATCTGGCCAACATGGAGCCCCAGGACAGGGTGGCCCTGCTTTTAGGAAGAATTTACCTTGAGAAGGGCAATGCCACCGCGGCTAAAGGCTTTCTTGAGACCGCTTTGAAGTCGCGCCACAAGGAGCTTCAGTACGAGGCCCTGCAGCTTCTGGCGGGGATTCACGCCCAAAAAGAGGAGTGGGCCCGGGCCGCATCAAGCCTTCAACGGGCATACAACCTGACAGAGGATCCTTCCTTAGTGCCTAAGATCGTGGGGTATTTCATAGAGGCGGGTAAGGGATTTGAGGCCTGGGAGCTGGTGAAGGAGACGGGAGCCACCTTGGGGGAGAAGCTGCTGCTGAGGCTTGCAAAACGTTTGGAGGAAGAGGGCAAGCAGGAAGAGTCGTTAGAATGTATGGCAGTGCTGGGAGGAGATACTGCAAAGATAGCGAGGGCCAGGTCTTTGATAGAGAAGGAACCCAAAGAGGCCTTAAAGCTGCTTGAAGAGGTGATCTCGTCAGAAGACGGTTCTTCAAAGGCCGTGGCTCATCACCTTGCTGCCCAGGCCCTTCTGGAGCTTGAGGATGCCCAGCGAGCAGTTGAGCATTTGAGAGAGGCAGGGATTGATCCTGCTGCCGATCTTGATCCCTTGAGTTGGCATAAGGAGGCGGCCAGGATCTTCATTGAGGCAGGGGAGTTTGAGTATGCCCTTGAGCACCTGAGGCGGCTAATAGAGCTACCTGATGGCAAGAAGGCGGCAAAGGAGCTTGTTGGCACCGCCAAGAAAGCCCTTAAGAATACGGACTTGCCCGAGGAGGAGCTGAAGAGGCTCAAAGAGGAGCTTGATGAGATTAAAGGTGAGACCTCCTTCTTTAAGAGGCTGAAGGAGGGTCTTTCAAAGAGCCGCAAGGGCATAGGCGAGAAGATGGAGTCCCAGCTTGATCAGCTGGAGGACGCCAGCCCCGAGGAGGTTGAGGAGAGAATAGAGGAGATACTGCTTGAGGCGGATGTTGGGGTGCCCACCACCCAGAGGCTCCTCTCTGTGATCGCAAAGGCCAGGGAGAGGGGAGACGTTAAGGGAAAGAAAGGCCTTATCCATCTCATCAGAAACGAGATGGTGGCCATGCTGAAGAGGGCCCAGCAACCCTTTCAGATTGGACCTGAGAGGCCCTTTTTCATCACCGTTGTAGGGGTGAACGGTACCGGAAAGACAACAACCATAGCTAAGCTGGCTAATAAACTGAAAAAAGAAGGGTTCTCGGTCTTGCTTGCAGCGGGGGATACCTTTAGGGCTGCAGGGTCTCAACAGCTTGAGGAATGGGGTAAGAGGCTGGGCCTTGAGACCATAAGCCAGCTACATGGTTCGGATCCCTCTGGAGTGGCATACGATGCCGCAAAAGCAGGAGTGGCTCGCAATAAGGATGTGGTGATCCTTGACACCGCAGGTCGCCTGCACACCAAGGTTAATCTCATGGAAGAGCTGAAGAAGGTTGAGAGGGTGGTCTCAAAAGAGATCTCAGGGGCTCCCCATGCCACCCTGCTGGTGTTGGATGCCACAACGGGCCAGAACGCCCTCTCTCAAGCCGAGATCTTCTCAGAATCGGTGAAGGTCTCTGGAATAGTGCTCACAAAACTGGACGGCACAGCGAAAGGAGGCATTGTTCTTGCTATTGCAAATGAGCTCTCTCTCCCCATCTTCTTCATTGGAGTAGGGGAAGGGATGGATGATCTTCAGCCCTTTGACGCAGAGAGCTTTGTGGACGCCATATTTGAGGAGGAGTGAAAGTAGATGAAG
>JALWSI010000190.1 GCA_027080315.1 bacterium
ACTCTGCAACCTGCAACCTCAACGAGATACCTGGGCACCCAGAACTCAAGGTCTTCGTATCCTTCGTGCAAAAGAAAGGCTATGCACTTTTCCATATTTTACCCCCTTAGGGCCTCCAAAATTTCAGGATTGAGCCCTTCAAACCTTTTGAGCCATTCTATCCTTTCCTCGTAGAGGCTCTCCATCATCTTTTCGTAGGTTTCCCTGCCGTAGATTCTGTAAGGATCAAACAGGCTGCATTGGACATCTTGGGCCTCTGTTGCCACATCGTAGCCAATCACTGGGTCGTACTCCCACTTCACCTCTCCCCTCAAAGCGTCAAGAATCAGATTCAGGGTGGTCTTTGGAGAGATCTTTATTCCCTCCTTTATTCCCCCTACCTTTCCTGTGTTCACTATCAGCACCTCTACGTGGGGATTCTGTCGTAGTATCTCAAGTAGCTTGTTTCCCTCTTTGTGGGGATTGTCAACGATGAAGGGATTGAAAGCCACAACCCTTTTAGACTCCCCCTCTCTTGATGGGTCGTCTGCTGAGGTTATTGTGGACTCACCAAGCATGAAGAAAGCAGCTGCCTGTTCTGGAGAGCGTAACCTGCCCAGAGGAGGAAGGTCGTATCGTCTGGTGTTGAAGAGTATTGTGTCAACCCGCTCTAAGTCTATCTCGTCTTTGGTGTGGGGAATGAGAAACCTTGGAACAATACACCTACCGTTTGAGGTGAGGCTTAGGTTGTCAAAGTCAATCTCGCCATGTTCATCCACCCACGCATTCTCTGCTATTGAGATGGGTGATTGGGTGGCAACAAAGAGCTCGGGTTGTTGTGTGACTGAGTCGGTTTTGATGTAGAAGCTGCTTTCTGTGCCATAGGCGTATGTGTCGTTGCGTAAAAGCATTATATCATCTTGCAGAATGCTGATTCCCTCAGGAGACCGAAGGTCGTGGTCGTTCAAGGTGATGGTGGTCTTACCGGTTCCGCTTAATCCAAATATGAGAACCCCCTTCTCTTTTATCCTATCTTTAAACCTTAATCTGTAGAGCTTACCTCCTGCGTGCATGGCGAGACCATTGCGGTACTCCCTGGTGAGATACATGACAGAGCGTAGAGCCGCCATCTTGGCTTCTCCATAGTAGTCTGTTCCCAATACAAAGGTGAAGACTCGTCCGTCCTTTGTGGGGTGAACGTAGATGGCTTTTTGGGGCCACTGTGGAACCTGGATCACCACTGCATCTGGCTCCTCTTGATGGTGAGGTTCAAAGAAGTTTTGTGAGAACATGTGGGCAAGACGGGCAAAGTCTCGTGTGACATAGTAGTGGATACGGAACCTGAATTTTGGGTTTTTACACACGTCTCGTTCCACCATAACCAGGTCTGAACCCTGAAGGAAATCTCTGACGGCTTTCAATTCTTTCTCTAATTCTGGATCGTACTCTTTCACCACAAAGGTCTCTTTGGCACTGCGGGATCTCACTGAAGTATGGTACAATGTGATGCCCCAGCTGTTTCTTATTGAAGATCCTCTGGCCAGCAATTTCAACTCTTCAGTGGAGAGATTCCTCAAGATGTTGCCGCCTACTATGGGTTGGGTGAATATATCCATACCAACCTCCCTTTCTCTGATATGCCTTCTGCTCTTAAAATATAGATCCCTTACTTGGCTAAAACACCCCCATGGCGTTTGTTTGTATCAAGGGCTTTTAGTAGGGTATTCCTCTTTCCTTAGATCAAGACCCCATGATGTTGTGTTTTAGAGCTATTATGAACACATTATTTAGGAAGAATAAAGCTTAGGATATTAGCAATCTAATTAAGATATGGATATATAAACTCAAGATATAGAGATAGATTGTTATTAAAGGATCAATATATTGTAATTAGGTTTAGAATAGATATGTAGTGGTGCAAACTTAAAGCTTTGGTTTTGGTGAAATGCAGGGAAAGAGGGTCATACTCAAAGGTTTTTATGGCCAAAGTCTCTCCGTTGAAGTTTTGCTTGAAAAATTATTAAAAAGTTAAAGTGAAGCTATTGACAAAGTGCTTCAAGTAATTTTTATTAAGGATAGATGGAAAGGAGGTGGTGTGTGAAGCTAAAAAGAAAAGGGGGAAATAAGAGAATAATAAAGTGCAAAACTTAAAGAATAAGGTGAAGCAGACGATATGGGAGAAAGGTTAAGATGAAAGGAGGTGGTAGAGAAATGAAGAGTATCTTGGCGGTGGAGGGGGGAATCGTATTGAGCGCTAAAGGCTTACAAAAGTGCGGTCTTAGAACACCTCCATGCGCCGTCCTTACAACGCGGTTCAAGAAGGAGCTTACAATAAAGAGCAGGTATTTTGTTCCCCTAAGGGGGATTGGGGTAGGTATCTAAAACTAAAGATAAAGGTGTGTGTTGGCTAAGAATTTAGGGAAGGAGGATAGAAAGATGGCAGGTAGATTGAAAGTGTTGGGGTTTCTTTTGGTAGCCGTTCTGGTTGCTGGACTGGTTGGATGTGCTCCGTGTGGGCCTGTTTGTGAAGAGGTGACAGTAGAAAAACCGGCTCCAAAACCGCCTCCTAAGGCTGCTCCGGCGCCTGTGGTGAAGACCGTATGCACCACTTGTCAGAAAAAGGTGGTTACCTCTTGCAGAAAGCCCTCTGCGTGTCCCGTGTATTGCTTCTGGAACTGTGTGGATGACCGTGACTGTGACTGCATTCCTGATGCCAAAGATAAGTGTCCCATGGAGAAAGAGAATTACAATGGGATAGACGATCAGGATGGTTGTCCTGAGAAGATAGTCCCCATGCCTGTGATCCAGAAGGTGATTCGCGATAGCGACAACGATGGAATCGTTGATGATGACGACAGGTGTCCTTTCGAACCAGAGGATCGCAATGGGTTTATGGACGAAGATGGTTGTCCAGATGGAGGTCAGAAGCCTCTTTACAAGGAGTATCTTAACAAAAAGAGATAGCTTTAGGTGGGGCCTATTTTAAAAAGGGCTCCTTGAACCTAAGGGGAGGTTAAGAGATGAAGAGATATTGGTATTTTAGTGTTATAGGGGTTGTGGGTACCATCCTAATTCTAATGAGCGGTACGGCTTCAGCCCAGACCGTTGTTACCCCTATTCCTTATCACAACCCTGGTGCTCCAGCTGCCACGGTGGTGTGTAGTACCTGTCCCACTTGTTCTGCATGTCAGATGATGGCTGCTCCAAGGATGAACTGTGCGGCTTGTCCTACATGCGCAGGATGTGTGGCTGCTCAAGCAGCACCTGCTGCTCCGCCACCACAGCCTAAACCAGCACCTCAACCTGCTGTTCCTGCACCTGCGCCTCAGCCCAAAGCCGCTCCTGCTCAGCCACCGGTGAGTGCAGCTCCTGCTGCACCTTCTCCACCTGCTCCTGTAGTGAACTGCAACACCTGTCCTACCTGTGCTGGGTGCGCCCGGGCAGTTGCTCTTCCTCCTCCACCACCGCCTGAGGCAGGTACCTGCACCGTTTATCCTTACTGGAACTGTGATGGTGACAGGGACTGTGACTGCATTCCCGACTCGGTGGACAAGTGCGTAATGGACAAGGAGAACTACAACGGTATTGACGACAAAGACGGTTGCCCCGACAAGATCATTCCCATGGTGGTGATTGATAAGGTGGTGAAGGATACCGACAACGACGGCATCGTTGATGATGATGACAGGTGTCCCTTTGAGCCTGAAGACCACAACGGTTTCAAAGATGACGACGGTTGTCCTGACGGAGGAAAACCTACCCACTACAAAGAGTACATGAACAATCCCCTACCCCATGCCGAGAAACAGGCTTCTGAAGAGAGTGCGAAGGAGCTCACTAAGGATCTCAATAACGAGTATCTGATCCACGTGGGTTCTTTTGACGATCTCATTGACGCAATGAATGAGGCTCAAAAGCTGCATGATAAGCTGGGAATCAAGAGGGTTTGTGTCTCCAAAGGAGTGGCTGATGGCAACACAGTGTATCGCACCATTGTGGGTCCATTTAAAGGAATGGAGCCTGCCAGGAAGGTGTTAGATGTGCTGTTGAAGGTTAAATGGGTGAAGAAACCTAGGGTTATTCCTGCGTCTAAGTTTGAAGAGTGCGTTAGCATGAAGTTTTAAGAGTCTCCTCTGAAGCGCTGTGCGTGAAGGCCCCTGCGGGGGCCTTCTACTGTTTTGAAGCAGAGAAAATCTCTTAGGAAGGCTTTGGGGGTTGACGGTATAGGGTGATAGGATTAAATAGAGTGTCGGTTTTGGTGACGCGGGGTGGAGCAGTCTGGTAGCTCGTCGGGCTCATAACCCGAAGGTCCCAGGTTCAAATCCTGGCCCCGCTACCATGCTTCAGAGCGGAAAACGCTTGGTGAGAGTTGTAGGGAGATAGTGATTTTCTAACTCGCCTGTGGTGATTGCTGGTTCCCTTTACATCCCACCGAGAGGGTTTCTGTAAACAAAAGGATATGAGGAGGTCATATCAAGTATGACGGAAGCAACAGTAGGAAGTAGGGTCAAGGTCCATTACACTGGACGGTTAGACGATGGTACCGTGTTTGGGTCTTCGGCAGAAGGGGAACCATTAGAGTTCACCATAGGTGCAGGAGAGATGATTGAAGGGTTAGAAGAGAGCATTGTGGGGATGAACGTGGGAGAGAAGAAGACGGTTTCAGTTGTCCCAGAGAAGGCTTTTGGTGAGTATAGGGAAGACATGGTGATGGTTGTGCCTCAAGAGCACTTTCCACAGGATATTGAGCCGCAGGTTGGACAGGTGTTCCAGCTCTCTTCTCAGGCTGGTCCTCCCCTCATTGCTACTGTTACGAAGGTGGAGGCTGAGGGTATAACCATGGATGCCAACCACCCTTTGGCTGGTAAAACCTTGACCTTTGACGTGGAGTTGGTGGAGATCTTACCCCCCGAGGGTGGAAACCTTATCGTAGAAGGCTGATTAGATATCCGGAGCACAAGGCCAGGGATACCCCTGGCCTTTTTTATTTCTCTTGTGTACTACCCTTTCAAAAAAAGAAGGAGGCTCAAGTTGGAATCTTGGTTGAAGGAGCTGATTGAGAAGATAAAACCCCTTGATAAGGCCCTTCTTAGCGAAGCACAAAACAGACTGGATAATCTAACCAAACCCAGAGGAAGCCTGGGTAGGCTGGAGGAGCTTGGAAAGCTCTTTGTGGCCATAAGGGGGGACCTGTGGGCCAAGGTGGAGAAGAAAGCGGTGTTTGTATTTGCAGGAGACCACGGAGTGACCGAAGAAGGGGTGAGTGCTTTTCCAAAAGAGGTGACTGCCCAGATGGTTTACAACTTTCTGCGTGGCGGAGCAGGCATAAACGTGGTGTCACGTCAGGTTGGCGCAGATGTATTCGTGGTGGATATGGGGGTGGATCATTTCTTTAAGCCTGCAGATGGTCTCTTTAATGCCAAGGTGAGAGAGAGCGGAACCAGCAACATAGCTGTTGGCCCTGCCATGAGTAGAGAAGAGGCCTTAGAGTCTTTGAAGAACGGCGTTGAGGTAGCCTTTCACTATGCGGCCAAGGGGTATAACCTCTTTGCCACAGGGGATATGGGCATAGGCAACACAACCCCGAGTAGCGCCATATTTGCGGTGCTTACCGGTAAAACCCCTGAAGAGGTGACAGGCCGTGGTACTGGAATAGACAATGAGACCTTGGCCAGAAAGATAGGAGTTGTGAAAAGGGCTTTGGATGTGAACAGGCCTGATCCGTCAGATCCCGTAGATGTTTTAGCTAAGGTTGGAGGTTTTGAGATTGGAGGTATTGCGGGGTTAATACTGGGGAGTGCGAGTTTAGGAATACCTGTTATAGTTGACGGTTTTATCTCTACTGCAGGTGCCCTTATTGCCGTGGCCCTTGCCCCTCAGGTTAGAGATTATATCGTGTGCGCACACAAATCTGCTGCCTTCGGACATGAGGTGGCTTTGGAGTGGCTGGGGTGTCGCCCCTTACTTGACTTGGATATGCGGCTTGGTGAGGGAACCGGCGCCGCCATTGGTATGTGGCTAATGGAGCTTGGTGAGAGGATTCTGCACGAGATGGCCACCTTTGAGGAGGCCGCTGTTGCTGAGGGAGAGGAGGTGTGAATCCCCGATCATCAAGGAAGGGAGGATGAAAGAGAATCTAATTCTCTCCATCTCTCTCTAACCCATTCCTTCAGGGCCTTTGTCTCTTCTGATCTCATCTTGGAGAATCTCTTTTGTAGTTTAAGGTACCCTTCCTCTTCTCCAAGGGCCGTAGGGATGTGGGTGATTCTCACCCTCCCCTTCTCTGCCTCCAGTAAGGGAAAGATCCCGGTCTCAACGGCCAATCTTGCAGCCTGAACCGTCAGGTTTTCCTCCATACCCCATCCCGTGGGACAGGGGGTGAGCAAGAGAAGAAAAGAGAAGCCTTCCTTTGAGGCTTCTTTTGCCTTTTTGAGCTTCTCCATCATGTCTTGGGGATGGCTTACACAGGCAGTGGCTGCATACTTTATTTTGTGATCAACCATTATCTTAAATAGGTTCTTCTTTTGCTCCCGCTTCAGAGAAGGGGTGGTGGGTGTCCAGGTGCAGGAAGGAGTTGCAGAGCTTCTCTGGGCTCCTGTGTTCATGTAGGCCTCGTTGTCGTAGCAGATGTAAAGTATCCGTTCGTTTCTCTCTGCCGCCCCTGATAGTCCGGCAAACCCTATATCGTAGCTGGCTCCATCCCCTGCCCAAACCATAACAGGGCTCTCTTTATCACCTTTGAGCTCTAAAGCGTGGGCTATACCTGTAGCAAACCCAGCTGAAACAGCAAATGGGGTGTGTATAAAGGGAACCTTCATGGCTGTGTGGGGATACTTTGAGGCTATCACAGAGCTGCACGAGGCTGGCACCACCATACGGGTTCTCTCCCCAAGCACCTTTAAGGTGAGACGCATGCTCAGGGCCACCCCACAGCCTGGACAGGCGAAGTGTCCTGAAGAGAGCAACTCTTCTGCCGGTGCGGGGTGTTTCATATCCATTCTGTGCTCTCCTCTTGGGGGGATCTTATGCTGCGGTGGTACACCTCTTCAATGAGGCTGGGAAAGACCTCACGTCCTCCAGTTGATACCACCCATCCCTTAACCAGAGGGGCATCTCCTCTCAAAGCTGCTCTCACCTCTTCTGACACTATGCCAGAGACACCATACGATACGGCCCTATCAAGCACCATTAAGATCTCAGCATCTCTCACCATCTCTCTCAACTCTTCTGATGGGAAGGGCCTTATCAACCTAAGATTTATCAAACCTACCTTCTTTCCCCTACTCCTCAGCTCGTCAACTACCCATCTGGTTGTGCCTGTTAGATAGCCAGTGGTCACAAAGAGGGTTTTAGCACCCTCAACCTTGTATCCTTCAACAGGTAGATATCCTCTTCCAGTCAAATCCTTCCATTCTTTAAAGGCTTTTTTCCAGGTTTTTAGGGCCTTTCTATGCTCTTCAAAGAGTATGCCTCGGTATTGGTGGTAGAGGACCGGTTCAAGGGTTGGCCAGAGTGTGAAGGGATCGTTGTGGTCAAGGGCAAACTTGAAGTTGAAGGTAGGGAGAAACTCCTCAACAACCTCTTTGGGGAACAGCTTTACTGGCTCTGAGGTATGAGAAACAAAGAAACCGTCAACACCTATAAGGGTGGGTATGTAGCACTCCTCTGCCACCCGGTACGAGATGGGCACAAGATCCATGGCATCCTGGGCAAAGTTAGCAAACACCTGCATCCACCCCGTATCCCTTTGTGACAAGATGTCCTGCTGATCGCACCAGAGATTCCACGGGGCTCCTATGGCTCTGTTGGCCACCACCATCACTAAGGGCAGCCTTCCCCCTGCGCACCAGTGAAGCATCTCGTGCATAAAGACGAGCCCCTGCGAAGAGGTGGCCGTGAATGAACGTACACCTTGGGCTGTGGCCCCTGCTATCACAGAGATGGCGCTGAGCTCCGATTCCACCAAGATGTAGTGGGCATCCAGCCTCTTGTTGGCCACAAAGGCAGCTAAGTCTTCAATAATGTAGGTCTGGGGCGATATGGGATATGCCGATATCACCTGGGGATTGCAGCATTTGACCCCTTCTGCTACGGCTGAAGCCCCTGTTAAAACTTTTAGGTTGTCCTTCTCTATCAATGGACCTCCAGTTCCATTGTTTCCCTGTCAACCTCAACAACCACCTTGCTGAAGAGTCCCCATAGGGCCTTGTCTATCTTATCTTCTAAAGAGGTTTCTGGATCAAAAGGAACATTTAGAACCTCAAGCACCTCTTCAATTGCCATTCCCTCGTCCACAAACTCCTTGATGGTTATAGTGGTAGCTTGCTTTATCTCATCTCTGCTCTTCTCTTTGCCTTCAAGTTTGTCCATTGCTCGTCTCAAGATGATGTCTCTCTTTCTCATACCCTTCATATCTCCTCTTCAAGGTGGCCATCCACCATCTTAAATCTCCTCTCTGCCATGGCTGCTATCTCTGGATCGTGGGTGACGATCACCATGGTTCGATTTAGCCTCTCTTGCAGCTCCAACAGCACCCTTAACAGTTCAAGTCCCGCGCTTCTGTCTAAGTTTCCTGTTGGTTCATCTGCAAGAAGCAGATCAGGATCGTTAATCAAGGCCCTTGCCATGGCCACCCTCTGTTGCTCTCCTCCGGAGAGCTCAGAGGGCCTGTGGTTCAGCCTATGTTCAAGCCCAAATCCTTCAAGAAGCCCTGTTGCCTTTGTGGCTGCTTCTTCCTTTGGAACACCTGCCATAAGCGCAGGCATCATAACGTTTTCAAGAGCCGAGAATTCAGGCAAGAGATGATGGGCTTGAAAAAGGAACCCTATGGTACGATTTCTGGTAGATGCAAGCTCTTTGTGGTTCATTCTTATGGTGTTCTGGCCGTTCAATACGATCTCTCCCTCAGTGGGTTTATCCAACAACCCTAAGAGATGTAGCAGAGTTGACTTTCCTGAACCTGAGGGTCCCACAATGGCAATGAACTCGCCTTTTTCAAGGTGGAGGTTTACCCCTTTAAGCACCTCAACCGTCTTGTGAGAGTTTGTGTACTGCTTGTGAAGGTTCTTTGCTTCCAAGAGGGGATCACTCACTCAACACCTCCAGAAGGGCCTCTAACTCTCCCTTTATCTCTCGTATTAACCTGCTTCTTTTGGGGTTCCCTTCTACTGTCTCTCCTCTCAGATACCTTCTGGCCCCTTCAATGGTGAATCCCCTTTCGTAAAGGAGTTCCTTTATTAGTAGGATCAACTTCAGGTCTTTATCACTGTAGAGTCTCTGACCCTTTCTCTTTATAGGAGAGAGCTCTTCAAACTCCTTCTCCCAGAAACGCAGCACAGAAGGGGCAAGCCCTGTGATCTTGCTCACCTCTCCTATCCTTTTGAACCTCTTCTCGTCAGAAAGCATGAGTGATAGCTTTTACCCCCGTTCTGCTAATTTGACTCTACTCTCCCTAATTCCTATGATGGATGTAGTCAATAGAGATTACAGCCAAAGGAATGCTGAGGTAGAAGGAGAATAATGGGGAATAGGGTTATTGCAAACGCTGATATGAAGGAGACCAGGGTTGCCATTCAAGGAGATTGGGGACTCTGTGAGGTTTACATAGAGCGCAAGGGAGAGAAGGGTATTGCTGGCAGCATCTATAAGGGCAGGGTGGTTAAGGTGCTGCCTGGGATGGAAGCCGCCTTTGTGGATATAGGTTTAGGAAGGGCAGGATTTCTCTATGTTACCGACGTATTTGAAGGCTTTGACGACTACAGCGAGCTTCTGGAACACATGGGAGAGGATCCTCTCCATTTGGATGCTACGGCTTCAACTCGTGATAGGTTTATTGCGGACATCCTTAGAGAAGGCCAAGAGATAATGGTGCAGGTTGCTAAAGAGCCCTTGGGAAGCAAAGGGCCAAGGCTAACCTCCCATATCACCCTTCCCGGCAGGTATCTTGTGCTAATGCCCACAGTGAACCACATAGGCATATCCAGGCGTATAGATAAGAAGGAAGACAGGGCAAGGCTTAAAGAGATAGTTGAGAGGATTAAACCTCCTTCAATGGGTCTTATTGTTAGGACTGTTAGTGCAGACAAGGGCGAAGATGATCTCATTGAAGATTTAGATTTTCTCCTACGGCTGTGGGATGGCATAAGAAGGAAGATGGACTCGGTGTCGGCACCGTCGCTGCTCTACAAAGACCTTGATCTTCTTCTTCGGTCGGTTAGAGACTTTCTATCTCCAGAGACCACCTCAATGGTTGTTGATGATCCTAAGGAGTACGAGAGGTGCAAAGAGTTTGTGAATGAGGTGCTGCCCCAGCTATCTCATAAGGTGGAGCTTTACCAGGGTACTGTGCCCATTTTTGAGTACTACGGCATTGAGGACGAGATAAATAAGGCCCTGGGCAGTAAGGTGTGGCTTAAATCAGGAGGATACATAGTTATTGAAGAGACTGAGGCCCTCACCGCTGTGGATGTGAATACAGGACGCTATGTAGGAGGCAAGAACTTAGAAGAGACCATATTCAACACGAACTTAGAGGCTGCCAGAGAGGTGGCCCACCAGGTTATGCTTAGAAACATAGGGGGCATAATCATCATTGACTTCATTGATATGGAAGAGGAGGAGCACAAGCAACAGGTGCTTGAGATGCTGAAGAACTCCTTGAGGAGAGACCGTTATCCGTCTTACGTTCAAGGCTTTTCAGAGCTTGGGCTGGTGCTCATGACCAGAAAGAGGGTAAAAGAGAGCTTGGTGAAGACGCTTTCTCAAAACTGCCCTTACTGTTCAGGAAAGGGATACATAAAGTCTCCTTTAACGGTTTGCTATGAGGTCTTTAGAGACGTCCGAAAAAAGGTTTCCCTTTCTCCAGGTAGAGCCAACAGAAAGGTGTTGATTGAGGTGCATCCTGATGTTGCCAAGGTTATGGTTGAAGAAGAGGGGGACTCTTTGGACCTCTTAGAGTCTCTGCTCAAGGTTAAGATCCTTGTGAGAGAGTCTCCCAATCTCCATCAAGAGCGCTTTGTTGTACGCTGTATCCAGTAGAATTTAACAATGGATGCCAGGAAGCTGCTTCTGCTAAAAGATCAGGTTATGCCTTTTGTAAGGAAGGGAGGAGACCACGCGGCGGTCAACTTTTCACCTATAGGAGGGGGACGAGAGAGCGCTCTTGCCGTTGAGGAGAAAGGAATTAGTGACTTTGTGACAAGGGTGGATAGGGAGATAGAAGAGATAGTTGTTTCTGCTTTAGAACGCATAACCCCGGATATTCCCGTTGTGGCTGAAGAAGAGCATTGTTACTGGGGAGAAGGCTCTGTGCCTCCAACCTGCTGGATTCTGGATCCCTTGGATGGAACCAGGAACTTCATAAGGGGATATAGGAGATTTGCCCTTTCTCTGGGGCTCAGGGTTGAGGGTGAGATGGTAATGGGATTGATCTATCAGCCCATGACTGGAGACCTATTCTGGGGTGTTAAAGGTGGAGGGGCATGGAATCATGAGAAGCCCCTAAAGGTGTCAGAGGTCAAAGAGCCGAGTAGATGGACCGTTTCTATAGGTATGCCCTTTAAAGCTGTGGAGTGTTTAGACGGATTCATAACGATTTACCGCCATCTATTCTCACATGGGGTGGCCATTCGCCATACCGGCTCTGCTGCTCTGGATATGGCCTATACTGCAGCAGGGGTGTTTGACGGAGCAGTGGAACTTGCCATGGCTCCTTGGGATGTGGCTGCTGGTGTGCTTTTGATTGAAGAGGCTGGAGGATCAACCAGGTTTTTAGAGGATTCTCCCTTCTTGCTCTCCTCTTCTTCTGTAGGGGGAAGCGCAGTGTTCTTTGAATGGCTAAGCGAGTCGAAAGTTATGAATCCTGTTGCAGATTGCCTTAAGGGGATTTAGTATTGAATCTGTTGGGGGAGATTATCTGAAAAAGGAGCAGGGCTTGGAACACGAAGAGATCCAGCTTTGGGAGAGAATAAAAGAAGGCTCTTTATCTGATGCCGATAAGCAACTCGTATTTGACCTGTGCCATGAGGTGATAAGCTTTTTCAGCCGCAGCCGTATTGCTCCCACACCAGAGAACTACACCATGTGGTTTCTGGCCTTTGCCTATCTAAGGGAGAAGGGAATAAGAAGCCCCCAGATTGCTCAGCTCTTTGCTGCTTATGACAAGGTTGTTGAGATGCTTGATGCTGGAGAGACCAAAGAGCAGGTGGCGGTAGAGAGCGTCTCGTTGAATCTTGGGGACGAGGTGAAGAAGATCTTGAGGGAGTTAAGAAACCTTCTATTTCATATCGCTGAGACAGTTCTTGAGACCCGAGAGCTCTCCAGGGACGAGAGAAGGCTTCTTAACAGGTTCAGAATTAGGCTGAAGGAGAATGCTCTTGAGAAGAGTGACATAGACAGGCTTGGAGATATCCTGAACCAGATTGATGTTAAGACCGGGTACACCCTTAAAGAGCTGAACGAAAAGATCAGCTCTATGGAAGAGAAGCTCGCAGGTAAGATAAAGAGCAGCGCTTTGGATCCTGTCTCTGGAGCTATGAAGCTCAACATATTCAAGATGATACTTCGCAAGCTGTTGAGACGTAAAGAGATCGTTGATGAGCCATTCACGGTTCTAATGGTTGACGTTGATAACCTTGCGGCTATCAACGATAAGTACGGCGAAGAGGCAGGTGATCTTTATCTGAAGAGGCTTGTTCGGGTGATCAATAATGAGCTAAGGGGAAACGACTTTGTGGCTCAATACAGAGGAGGCACCTTTCTGGTGCTTTTAAGAGACGTTTCTATAAAGACCGCCTCTCGAGTTGCCCAGAGGCTTAAAGACAAAATAGACCACATAAAGATCAGCTATAAAGGGGAAGAGTTCTCTACCACTGTTAGTATGGGCTTTGCAGAGGCTGAGAGAAAGGACACCTTTGAGACCATTCTTGAAAAGTGTGAATCAGCCCTTTACCTGGCAAAGTCAGAGGGCAAAAACTGCATTCGCAGTTACATAGATGTTCTTACAAGAGAGGCCGCAGAGAAAAATTCCCAAAGTCGGTCCTTTTAGAGCAAATACGGTGTTGATTTTTGGGGTTTAGAATCAAAAGACCCTGGGTTTTAGCGGATTAGGTGGTTTTTTAACACAAATCTCCACTTACAGGCTTTCCTTCCGGGATCAGGTGGACAGTGTACGCATTGGGTCTCTATGTCAGGGTTTATGGTTTTGGCAAATCCCCCATACTCTATCAAACCCACAGGTTTGCACTTATGTAGAGGAAGCCCTTTTAGATCCCTGGTGTCCTGAACCCTGCACTTGAGCATCTCCAATATAAGGGTATCTTGTTCGTAGTAGAGCCTGTAATCATTCACCAAAGAGTAGGGACGCAGTTGAAGGGCTACTTCAAGATCCTTTAAGCCGTTCTCGCCCGTTATGCCAAAGTATCTTTTTATGCGCCTCGCCTCTGATACCGTGTATTGTTGCCAAGCCACTGCATCTATTTTCATAGCTGTGTCCCAGCCAAACTCCCCTTCTATTGCCAAAAACCAGCATCCATCCAAAGCCAGCCAGTTTTTGGCATGGGCATCAAGAAGCCTTAAAAGCTCCTCGCGACCCATGGTCTTAATAACCTCGCTTTTAATCTCTGGTTGGTTCATGGCGTTATCCTGTGGCTATTACTTTGTTCTTTCCAGAATTTTTAGCCATATACAGTCTTTTGTCAGCCTCTTTGATCGCTTTAAAGAACTCTTCCTTGCCTTTACATCTGGCCACCCCAAAGCTTATGGTGACCTTTAGATTCTTGTCTTGATACCAAGTAACTTCTTTCTCCACATTCGCCCTTAGCCTTTCCACAATCTCGTAGGCTATGGCACTGCTGCTAACATCGTGGAGCAGAAGCAGGAATTCCTCACCTCCTCACCTTACTGCAATGTCTCCTTCTCTTAGGTTGCTTCTTATGATCTTGGCAATGGCCTTCAACACCTCGTCTCCTGCTTCGTGTCCGTAAGTGTCGTTTATCTTCTTGAAGTCGTCTATGTCTCCTATTGCTACGAAGTTGTATCCCCATCTGCTAATTATCC
>JALWSI010000191.1 GCA_027080315.1 bacterium
ATCCCGTGGGGGGCCAGCTCCTTTGAGAGGGTCTTCACCAGCCCCACCACCCCGGTTCTCACGGCGTTTGAGAGAATAAGCCCATCAATGGGCTGTTTCACCGCAATGGAGGTGATGGTCACAATGCGGCCCCAGCCCCGCTCCTTCATCCCCGGGATCACGTGCCTTGCCAGACCCACAACGCTCATGAAGTTCAGGTCAAAGGCCTCGTACCAGAAGCTGTCGTCAAAATCCTCAAAGGTGCCTGCAGGGGGGCCTCCTGCATTGGTGACGAGAATGTCCACCTTTCCGAACCTGTCCAAGGCCTTTCTGCAGAGAATGTCCCTGCCCAGGGGGGTGGAGACATCTGCAACGCAGCCCTCCACTTCGGCCCCTGTGGCCTGGGCGATCTCCTTTGCCACCTCCATGGCCTTTGGGGTTCTGCTGCAGAGATAGACTGCGGCCCCCTCGGCGGCTAAGGCCTCTGCCGCAGCCCTGCCAAGACCCCTTGTGGCCGCTGCCACCAGAGCAACCTTTCCCTTCAATCCGAGATCCATCCCTCTCCTCCTTAAAACCCTTTTGTGAACAGGGCTGAGTCTATCCTACCCCTTCTATCTTCTCAATCTCGCCTCCACCCAGCACCTGGTCTCCCCGGTTGAAGACAGCAATCTGGCCAGGCACCACCACCGCAGGGGAGAGAAGCCGAAATTCAAGGGCATCTTTTTGAATTGAGAGCACCTCTGCCTCTGTGCCCCTCTGCCTGTAGCGCAGACGCACGGTGAGGGTCTCCCCTACGCCCGGTTTTGGTGCGAGCCAGTTTAGGGATCCCACCCTGACCCTGGTTGAGAGAACCTTCTCCTTTGGTCCCACCACAAGCTCCCCATTCTCAGTACGGTACCCCACCACGTACCTGCGCTCCTTTGTGCCGCCTGCTCCCAGGCCCCTGCGCTGCCCCAAGGTGTAGAGGCAGAGCCCCCTGTGTTGCCCCAGCACCCTGTTGGAGGTGTCCACTATTCTCCCCTGTGGGTTCGGTACCCCCCTCTCCCTCAGGAACCGGGAGAGCCCCTCAGGTGGCAGAAAGCAGAGATCCCTGCTTCTCTCGGCCTGCACCGAAACACCCATGCTCTTCACCAGGCTCTCTGCCTCCTCCCTTGAGCGGTTGCAGAGGGGGAACAGCACCCGTGAAAGGCGGCTTTTTGGAATTAGGGCCAGAAAGTAGGTCTGGGAAGGGGTGTTGGAGGCAGACTCCTTCAACATCACCTCTTCACCTATTCTCTCCACGCAGGCGTAGTGCCCCGTGGCGTAGAGCTCTGCATCTTCAAGGGCCCGGGAGAGCAGAAGGTCGAACTTGAGCCTCAGATTGCACCAGGTGCAAGGATTGGGGGTGATCAGCCTTTTGTAGTGCTCAACGGTGGGTTTCACCACCATCTCCTCAAACTCCCTGCGCAGATCCTGCACCTGCAGGGGAATTGAGAGGCTCTCTGCCACCTTTTGAGCCTGTTCCGTGGAGTTGTAGCCGGTCTCCATGGTGATCCCCTTAACCTGGTGGCCTTCTTTGAGCAGCAGGATAGCCGCAGCGGCTGAGTCAACCCCTCCGCTCAGGGCAACACACACTTTGGGCATCTTCAGCTGAACACCCTCACCCGCGGTGGATCCTGGTCTGTCTCCACCATTGCCACGGGGCCCCTGTGGCCTGTGGAGAGGTAGGAAGGTATCCTCTTCCTCAGAATGGCTGCGGGGTTATTGGTGGCCATGGGTATTCCCTTCTCAATGGGCACCAGGCCCTTTTTGTGGAGAATGGCTAAGCCCTGGAGCAGGGAAATGGCTGTGCCGTAGAGCTTTCCTTCAGGGTTTAGTGAAGCGGTGCCCTGCCTGATCAGGTGGATCTTGCCCCAGCGATAGCGCTCCTTTTGGCAGCAGGCCAGCAACGAGCCGTCTGAAATGGGGAGTATCTTCCCATGACCCTTCATCCTCAGGACCAGCTCCCAGGAGGCAGGATGTAGATGGGCAGGCTCTGGAATCATCTCGCAGGGCAGGGAGGAGAGGAGCGCAGCCCCCACAATTCCGGGCTGCCGGTGGTGGTAGGGGGCCATGGCGTTGAAGAGGTGGGTGAAGCCAGCAGCACCAAGCTCAATTGCCCTCTGGGTCTCTTCAAAACTGGCCATGGAATGGCCCAGGAACACCTTGAACCCTAGCTCCTTTGCCAGAGAGAGAACATCCTCTGCCGAGGGATGCTCAGGGGCAAGGGTGACGATCTTCACTGTTCCGGCAAAGTTCTCCACCACCTTGCGGAAGTACTTGAATTTCCACTGTCTTATGTATTCCTTCTCCATTCCTCCTGCCATCTCGGGATTCAGAAAAGGACCCTCAAGATAGGCACCCAGCAGCTTGGCCTCGGAGGAGGCCCCCCTTCGCTGTTTGGCCATGACCTGCTCAATGGCCTCAAGGCCTTTGTACCAGCTCTTGATTGTGGCCAAGGTAAAGGTGGCCAAGAGCCAGCCGGTGCCGTTGAGGAACTGGGCTCTGCAGGCCTGATGGAGATCCTCAGGGTTGTCTGAATGCAGCAGGTGGCATCCCCCGCCGTGGACGTGAAGGTCCAACACCATGGGCACCAGAATGGCCCCCTTGCAGTCCACAACCTCCTCCCCGGGCTGGGGCGTGAGCTCCGGGGCCATCTCAACCACCATCTGGTTGTGAAGCCTGAGAGAGCCATCCATGAGGCCCTTTCTCCCTAGGATTCTGCCGTTCAAAAGAAGCTTCTTCTCACTCATCAAGGAGGATCTCCTCTCTGACCACCCTCAGAATGCGCTCCTCCCCATCCTCCAGGCCTAACAGATCCTTCAAGAGCTGGTAGGGCTTGGCGAACCGTCCATCTTTTCCCACTGTGAGAAAGCGAAGGCCAATGGAGTCCGGGGCTTCTGTGATCTCCACCCATTCCACAAGGGGGTTCTCTTTGGCAATCTCAAGCTGCTCCATGGTGGGCAAAACTTTGAGCGGTGGAGACCTGAGCTCAACCCTGTACCTGATGGCCTTTATGCTCTTGGTGAGGCTTGGGGCATGAGGATCCACCTCTTTCACAGAGAGTACCTGGGCTCCGGGGGGCAGATGGCGGTTCACCTGGTCAATGGGGAACTCTTCCACCCTCATCTCCCCCTCCACCACTAAATCGCAGGGCTCCCCAAGGCTCTCCATGCCCACGGGAAGCGCCAATGCAAAGGAGACCCTGGCCTGTGGGTGGAAGCCCTGGGAGTAGGCAAGGGGAACGCTCTCCCGTCTGAGCACCCTCACGAAGAACTCGGTGAAGGAGTTGTGGGCGATGAGGGCAGACTCTCCCGTGCGCTTCAGAATCAGCCTTAGCCTGTTGGTCTCCTTAACCTTTTCAACGGACGGGGGTTCTGCCTCCGGCACAGTAGGAAGGTCGCCTTCAACCCCAATCTCAAGTCTCACCCCCTCCCGGCATACCCCGCATCCCCAGCACCTCTCGCTGCAACGGGGGGTCTCAATGGCCTCAAAGGCCCTTAGTCGTTCGTTCCAGAGGGACGCCCTTGTGACACCGACATCAACCGTGTCCCACGGAAAGGGCTCGTCCCTTCCCCGCTCTCTGTGAACAAGATGGTCAACATCAACCCCTGACTCCTCAATGGCCTCTTGCCACAGGTCGAATCTGAACCACTCGTGC
>JALWSI010000192.1 GCA_027080315.1 bacterium
GACCACCTTTGGCCCTCCCAAACCTTTGTACTCTCCGCAGCTACAGCGCCATCTCTCTATCTCGTATCCAAGGTACTCCAATCTGGCAGTACCGGTGAAATCGTTTATTGGAAAAACATGACGGAAGACCGCCTCTAAACCTCGCTCCTCCCTTTGATCTGGAGGCGTATCAAACTGAAGAAATCCTGCATAAGACTCTTTTTGTAACTCTAAGAGAAAGGGAAGGTCCACAACCTCTTCTATCTTAGAGAAGTCTCTTCTAACCACCTTTGCCATGCAAATTCCCCCTACCAGGGATAGATTGCGAGGGAGACAGCTTGTCCTCTGCCTCCCTCTGCTGAACTTTCTCGCTCTTTTTTCAAACCCGTGCCCTTATCTCAGGCACCTAAGCTTCTTCTGTGATGGGAAAGAATCGTCACTTAACCTCTACAGTGGCACCAACCTCTTCAAGCTGCTTCTTGATGTCTTCTGCTTCTTCTTTCGGCACCCCCTCCTTCACAGGTTTGGGAACACCCTCAACCAGCTCCTTGGCCTCTTTGAGTCCAAGCCCCGTGATGGCGCGCACCACCTTGATAACCTGAATCTTCTGGTTGCCAAAGTCCTTCAAAATCACGTCAAACTCGGTCTTCTCCTCCTCAGCTGCCGCCTCTGCCCCAGGAGCAGCCATTCCAGGAGCAGCGGCTACAGCCACAGGGGCAGCGGCAGACACACCAAACTTCTCTTCAAGCTCCTTAACCAGCTCTGCCAGCTCAAGGACTGACATGCTCTCAATATACTTGATAACATCCTCTTTTGTGATCTCAGCCATCTCTTTACGCCTCCTCTTTCTCTTTCTGCTCTTTTATTGCGTTCAACACTGTAACCAACCCGCTCATCACTCCAGAAAGGACCCTCACGAAGCCCGCAGTAGGTGCCTGCAAGGTACCCAACAGCTTGGCAAGCAGGACCTCTTTGGAGGGCAGGGTTGAGATCTTCACCACATCGTCAACTGTGCAGAAGGATCCCTCAATGATACCTGCCTTAATGTTCAGGTTATCGTTATCCTTTGCAAACTCAGACAGCACCTTTGCCAAGGCCACCGCATCTCCCTCTGTGGAGACCACAGCTGTGGGCCCTTTGAAGAACTCCATGAGCTCCTGACACTCAAGGGGCTCAGCGGCTCTGGAGGCCAAGGTGTTCTTAACCACCTCCATGTAGCCTCCAACCTCTCTGACGCGGTTTCTTAGATCGGTAACATCAGCCACGTTGATGCCCTGAAAGTCCACCAAGATCAGCCCCTTGCTGCTCAAAAAGCGCTCTTTTAGCTGGGCAACCTTCTCCTCTTTCTTCTCGATATGTCTGCTACGAACAGCCATGCTCTCTATCACCCCCTTTGCCTGTGTGATGGTACCGGGGCAAAGACTCGTCTTGGACGGTCTCGGTGGGCAGAAGAGATTGCTCTTCTATTACACCCCAAGAGGCACCCACGGTCTTCGACCCCAAGTAAGGCAGTCCCTGACTAAATCTCCTCCAGGGCGCTGCTCACGTCCACCTTCACCCCCGGTCCCATGGTGGGGGATAAGGTGATGTTCTTAAAATAGGTTCCCTTTGCACTGGCAGGCTTGGCACGCTGGATGGAGTCAAGCACCGCCCGGGCGTTGTCGTAGAGCTTGTCTGCTTCAAAAGAGACCTTTCCAATCACCACGTGGATATTGGCTGCCCTGTCAACCTTGTAGTCAACCTTACCCTTCTTGATCTCCTCAACAGCCTCCTTCACGTTCATGGTGACGGTGCCGGTTTTGGGATTGGGCATGAGCCCTCGGGGACCCAGAATACGTCCCAATCTTCCAACCAAGGCCATCATGTCAGGGGTGGCTATGGCACGGTCAAAGTCCAACCAGCCCTTCTTCTGGATCTTCTCAACCATATCCTCGGCACCCACATAATCGGCCCCTGCCTCTCTGGCCTCCTGTTCCTTCTCGCCTTTGGCAAATACCAGCACCTTCACCTCTTTGCCGGTACCATGGGGCAGAAGAACCGATCCTCTCACCATCTGGTCGGCATGTCGGGGATCAACCCCCAAACGCACAGCCATATCCACGCTCTCGTCGAACCCTGCAAAGGCGATCTCTTTAACCTTATCAATGGCTTCCTTCAGAGTGTACTTATCCTTCTCTTCTACCGCCTTCTTTGCAGCAAGATACTTCTTTCCTCTCTTCGGCATAGCTATCCTCGCCTCCCACTCTCTGTGGTATTAAGAACTCTAAGTGGTTAATTAACCACCTCTATTCCCATGCTCCTTGCGGTGCCAGCGATGATCTTCACCGCGGCATCCATATCGTTGGCGTTCAGGTCTTCCCACTTCTGCTTGGCTATCTTCTCAAGATCGGCCCTGGTAACCTTACCCACCTTGTCCTTCAGAGGGTTTGAGGCCCCCTTGGCAATGCCAGCAGCCATCTTGAGCAGCACAGAGGCAGGGGGAGATTTGGTGATGAAGTCAAAAGAGCGATCCTTGTAAACGGTGATCTCAACGGGAATGATGATTCCCTGCTGATCCTTGGTCTTTTCGTTGAAGGCCTTACAGAACTCCATAATGTTAACCCCGTGCTGGCCCAAGGCCGGACCCACCGGGGGAGAGGGGTTGGCCTGCCCCCCAGGAATATGGAGCTTGATCTTTCCAGTAACCTCTTTTGTGCTCTTCTTCTTAGCCATCTCTGCCGGATTCCTCCTGATTTAAAGCGTCTATTTTAAAGCTTCTCCACCTGCAGAAAGTCCAACTCTACAGGGGTTGATCTTCCAAATATGCTAACCGACACCCTCACCCTCTGCTTGTCTTCCATAACCTCCTCAATCACCCCAGAGAAGTTCTCAAAGGGCCCGTCAACCACCTTCACGTAGTCTCCCTTGTAAAACTCCTTCTCTGCCTTGGCGTCAGAGGCCCCTATGCGATCAAAGATGCTCTCCACCTCATGACGAGGAAGGGGTATGGGCTTTCCACCTGCACCAAGAAATCCACTCACTCTCGGGGTGTTTCTGATTAGGTACCAGGTGTCGTCATCAAGCTTCATCTGCACAAGCAGGTAGCCGGGAAACATCTTCTTATCCACGGTTACCCGCTTTCCGTCCTTCAACTCCACCACCCCCCTGGTGGGAATCACTACCTTTCCCACCTTGTCAGAGAGGCCGTGGGCCTTCACCCTTTGGACGATACTGTCCCTAACGGTTCTCTCAAACCCAGAATAGGTGTGAATGATGTACCAGTCCATGTCGGGGCGGAAGATGTCCTCTTCTGTGAGCTCCTCCTGCTCCACCTTCTCGTTCTCGGGCCCCTTGCTCTTCGCCACTTTACACCTCACATCCCTTAAAAGGTGAGAAATTTGGTTATCAGCTTTGAAAAGGCAAAGTCAAGCACCCCAAGGTAGATGGCCACAAAAAAGACCAGCACCAACAGGCCCACCGAGGCGCCCAAGGTCTGGCGACGCGAGGGGAAGACGGTCTTCTTGAGCTCCATCTTGGCCTCACGCCAAAACTCTCTCCACTTCTCAAAGTCAAACACGTAGCTTTCCTCCACAAAAAAGATGGCAGGCCAGGGAGGACTCGAACCCCCAACATCCGGATTTGGAGTCCGGCGCTCTACCAATTAGAGCTACTGGCC
>JALWSI010000193.1 GCA_027080315.1 bacterium
GCTTGACGGGTTTCTGGCAAGGCGAAGGGGAGAGGTGACCAACGCGGGGAAGCTACTTGATCCGCTGGCAGACAAGATCCTGCTTCTGGGAGCGCTGCTTCCCATGATCAGGCTTCAATGGATACCACCCTGGTTGGGGGTCTTGATTCTGGGCAGAGAGATGGTGGTGACGGGGCTAAGGGCCATTGCAGCCACTGAAGGAGAGACCATTGCGGCGATATCTTCTGCCAAGTACAAAACCGTGCTCTACACCGCCGCTTTCAGCCTTCTTATGGCCCACATGAGAAAGCTGGGAATGGTGGTGCTGGCTGTTGCCGTTTGCATCTCTCTCTTTTCTGCCTACAAATACCTGGAAGCCCACTGGGATATAATATCAAAAGGAGGAGAGATAGAATGAACTGTACCAAGGGAAGGATGCTTTTCACTTCCGAGTCAGTAACAGAAGGGCACCCCGACAAGATAGCCGATCAGATCTCTGATGCGGTGCTCGACGCCCTATTAACAAAAGATCCCAACAGCAGATCCGCCTGCGAGACCATGCTAACCACTGGCCTGGCCTTTGTGGCAGGAGAAATAAAGACCGATTGCTACGTTGAGATACCCGACATCGTCAGAGAGACCATTAAAGAGATAGGCTACACAAGGGCAAAATACGGCTTTGACAGCGAAACCTGCGCGGTGATCACCGCCATTCACGAGCAGTCTCCAGACATCGCCCAGGGTGTTGATCCCGGAGGGGCAGGAGACCAGGGGCTCATGTTTGGCTATGCGTCTGACGAGACAGAGGTTCTCATGCCTCTGCCCATTCACCTCGCCCATCAACTCTGCATGCGCTTAGCCGAGGTGAGAAAGAAGGACATTCTTGACTATCTCAGGCCCGATGGAAAGTCCCAGGTGACTGTGGAGTACGTTGACGGCAAGCCCCAAAGGGTGACTGCCATAGTGGTCTCCTCCCAGCACGCCCCCGATGTCAAGCTGCGCCAGTTGAAAGAGGAGATCATTGAAAAGGTGATAAAGCCCGTGATCCCCCCTGAGCTTCTGGACGAGGAGCACGTGATCTACCACATAAACCCTACGGGCCGTTTTGTGCACGGAGGCCCAGCCGCAGACACGGGCCTGACAGGGAGAAAGATCATCGTTGACACCTACGGAGGATCCGCACCCCACGGAGGAGGGGCCTTCTCAGGAAAGGATCCCTCAAAGGTTGACCGCTCTGCCTCCTACATGGCCCGGTACATCGCCAAAAACATGGTGGCTGCAGGGCTGTGCAACCGCTGCCTGATTCAGCTCTCTTACGCCATTGGGGTAGCAGAGCCCATCTCTGTGGCGGTGGACACCGAGGGAACAGGAAAACTCCCCGATCCCCTTCTGGCGGATCTGGTGAGAAAGGTGTTTGACCTGACACCAAAGGGGATCATTCAGGCCTTAGACCTGCGCAGGCCCATATACAAAAAGACCGCCAGCTACGGCCACTTTGGAAGAGAGCTTCCTGAGTTCACCTGGGAGAAGACGGACATGGCAGACACTCTGCGTTCAGAGGCAGAGAGCATGGCCTAAAGGTGCTGAGATGCCACAGGTAGCCATCATCAAGGGAAGCAAAAACGACGCCCCCGTGATGGAGAAGGCCGCTCAGGTGCTGAGAGAGGCAGGGGTGGAGTTTGAGGAGAGGGTTCTCTCTGCCCATCGGGATCCCGAGGCTTTGGACGCCTATCTGAAAGAGCTTCCCCGCCGGGGAGTGAAGGTGGTGATCGCCGGGGCCGGATGGGCAGCCCACCTGGGAGGGGCCATTGCAAGCAGAACAGAGCTTCCGGTGATCGGGGTTCCAATCTCTTCCTCTCCCTTGAACGGCATGGATGCCCTGCTCTCCACGGTTCAGATGCCCCCAGGGGTTCCCGTTGCCACGGTGGCAATAGACTGCGCCGCCAATGCCGCCCATCTGGCCCTGCGTATCTTGAAGGTGGCAGGCGGCTAAGCCCCAAGTGAATCAAAAGATCAGTGTGGAAGAGGCTGCCGCCATCCTCACAAATGGAGGGGTGGTGGCAGCCCCTACAGACACGGTTTATGGACTTCTAACCGACGCCACAAACCCCAAAGCCGTTGAGAGGCTCCTAAGGGCAAAGGGAAGGGACGAGGAAAAGTCGGTCTCTGTCTTTCTGGAGAGACCAGAGGAGATAGCCGGCATCTGTGCCCTGCCCCCTCTGGCCCGGGAGTTCGTCAACGCCCTGCTTCCCGGTCCCTACACCGTTGTGCTTCCTCTGCTACCCCCAAAAGAGAGAAGCCTGCCAATAGCCCCAAAGCTAACCCCTCAAGATAGCCTGGGGGTAAGGGTGATATCACACACCACTATTCTCTCTCTGCTTAGAATGGTGAAGCGCCCTCTAACAGCCACAAGCGCCAACCTCTCAGGAATGCCCTCTGCCACAAGGGTGGAGGAGATTTCACAGGAGCTTCTTGGCAGGATTGACGGGGTGATTGACGGTGGTAGAACCACAGGAGGGGCATCTACGGTTATCTCCTTCGTTGATGGTCAGCCAAAGGTGCTGCGAGAGGGAAAGGGGCTTGAGGCCTTCAGGAGGTGGTATGAAGAGCACTGATACGGAGCTTAAGGGGATCTACCAGAAAGAGAGAGAAGGCTCGTATTCTCTGTGGAAACGGGCTCAAAGGGCCATGGCGGGAGGAGTCTCCCACAACATCAGGATGGTTGATCCCTTTCCCTTCTTTGTGAAAAGCGCCAGAGGGGCCTGGCTGGAGGACGTTGACGGCAACAGGTACTTAGACTTCTGGATGGGGCACTACGCCCACATTCTTGGGCATCGCCCTCCTTTCGTGGCAAACGCCCTTGCAAACGCACTAACCCAAAGAGGCTACCACTTTGGCCTTCTCAACAGAGAAGAGGTGGAACTGGCAGAGCTCATCTGCCACCTGGTTCCCTGCGCAGAGATGGTGCGCTTCTGCACCTCTGGCACAGAGGCCACCATGTACGCGGTTAGGCTGGCCCGGGCAGCCACTGGTAGAAGCGTCATCCTGAAGGCCAAAGGGGGCTGGCATGGTGCCAACTCAGACCTCTGCTTCGGCATCCATCCCCCCTTTGAAGGCCCAGACTCAAAAGGGCTCCTCCCCAAGGCAGAAGAGGGGGTGAGCCTCTTCCCCTTCAACGATACTGAGACCACGAAAGAAATCTTAAGGGAGACAGGGGATGGCTTAGCCGGGGTGATCCTGGAGCCTGTGATGGGAGTGGGTGGGTTCGTTTCGGCAGATCCCGCCTTTCTTAAGATGCTCAGGGAAGAGACAGAGAGGATTGGTGCCCTTCTCATCTTTGACGAGGTGATCAGCGGTTTCCGCGTGGGGTTGGGAGGCGCCCAAGAGATGCTGGAAGTCACTCCCGACCTGGTGACCTTGGGCAAGGTGGTTGGGGGAGGATTCCCTGCAGGGGCAATAGCCGGCAAAAGGGAGATACTGGAGCTGGCCCGTCCCGGAGGCCCCGTGCTCATCGGTGGAGGCACCTTCTCGTGCAACCCCTTAAGCATGCTGGCTGGCCTGCTGACCTTGAGGTTTTTGGAGAGTAACGCCAACTGGCTCTACCCTCACCTGAAAGAGAGGGGAGAGCTTTTGAGAAGAAAGGTGGAAGAGACAGGAGAGGCCTTTGGAGTTCCCTTAAGGTGCACGGGAACGGGATCCCTCTTCATGACCCATCTCATGAGAGAAGAGTGCCAGGAAAAAGAGCTAAGGTCACCCCAAGATATTGAAGAGTCAACCCACAGCCAGTGGAGAGACAGAGAGCTGAGGCTCGCCATGCTGGTGAACGGGGTCCACCTGCTTCACGGAGGAGGGGCCATCTCTCTGGCCCACGGAGAGAAGGAGATGGCCTTCTTCACAGAGGCTTTGGAACGGGCTCTCAGGGTGTTGAAGGAGGGAAAGCCCCAATGAAGGTTCTCATAACCGGAGCCACTGGCTTTGTGGGAGGGCATCTCTGCCAGGCCTTCACCGAGGCAGGGTACAGTGTTGTGGCCATGGTGAGAGAGCCATCAGAGGAGCTAAGCAGCCTGGGGGTGAAACAGGTGACGGCATTTTTGGAGAACCCCTCAACCCTCAAAAAGGCCCTGAAAGAGGCAGAAGGGCCTGAGGTGATCATCCACAACGCGGGGCTGGTGAAGGCAAAAAGCTTAGACGGCTACTGGCAGGTGAACGCCATTGGCACCTTCAACCTTCTTCAGGCCATAGAAGAGACGGACAGAAGGCCAAGGCTTCTCATCTACATCAGTAGCCTTGCAGCCGCAGGCCCCGGCAGACTGGTGAGAGAAGAGGACGAACCCAAACCCCTCACCCCTTACGGAGCAAGCAAATTGTACGGAGAGCGGTTCATTATCGCCTCTAAACTGCCCTATCTCATCTTCAGGCCCCCGGTGATCTACGGTCCCAAAGATAAGGCCCTGCTGCCCCTATTCAGGCTCATCAAGCTGGGATTCGTCCCAAGGTGGGAGAAGCACTACAGCCTCTGCTTTGTTAAAGATCTGGCAAAAGCCTGCGTTGCAGGGGCAGAGAGAGCCCTTGAGAACCACACCATCTTCGTGGCCCAGGGGGAGTTCCCCTTCTCGGAGATTGCCGACACAGCAGGAAAGATTCTGGGCAAACGCTCAAAAAGGGTTCCTCTTCCACAGGCCGCCATCAACCTCGTGGGAGCCTTTGGAGGAGTTGCTCGCTGTCTCTTCCGCAAAGCCCCAATGCTGAGCCCAGAGAAGGCAAAAGAGATGAAGGAGCCTGCATGGTCGTGCGCTACAAAGCTCTACCAAAAGCTCGGCCTACCAGCCGCGATCAGTCTGGAAGAGGGGTTTAAAGAAACCATTGACTGGTACAGAGAAAAGGGGTTGCTATAAATGATTCAACCTGTGCTAAACCTTGCCAAGGGCGTATCAGAAGCGGATAATAGCCCAAAAGATGAAGGAGGTTCTTGAAGGGTTGACGACCGTACCAGAGTGGAGTGAGAAGCCATACAACAGGCTGACCCAGCGTGTTATGGTGGTTGACGACGATCCAATCACCGCCACCATGTTGGCCTCTTCTCTAAAGAAAGAGGGATACGAGGTAGAAACCTACAAAGACGGAGAATCCGCCTTAAAGAGGTTATTTGAGCCAAACAGCCCGAGACTTGTGCTTCTTGACTGGGTGATGCCGGGCATGGACGGATTAGAGGTGGTGAAGGTCCTTCGCCAAAAAGAGGTGAAACCTCCCCACTACGTGATCATGCTCACCTCAAAGAGGGACATGACGGACATCATAAACGCCCTTGAGACCGGCGCCGACGACTTCATTCCAAAGCCCTTTGATCCAGGAGAACTCAGGGCAAGGCTGAATGTGGGTAAAAGGATGATCTCTCTTAATGTGGACCTCTTGACCCAGACCGAGAAGGCCAACATGCTGGCCGATTACCTGGCCTCTTACGACACCACAACAGGACTGCCAAATCGGGCCTACATGAAGGAGAAGATTCAAAGCTGCATCAACGAGAGAATCCCCTTCATCCTCATGCTGGTTAACATTGACAGGTTCAGAAGAATCAACCAGGCCCTTGGAGTAGAGAGGGGAGATCAGCTTCTGAAGTGGTTTGGAAAGCGCCTTGAAGAGGTCTTCAAGGAAGACAACGCCGCTGTGGGAAGGGTGTACGCAGACGAGTTTGCGGTGCTCGTTATGAATGCCCATGACCCAGAGGTCATCCATCAGGAAGCCGAGAGGGTGAAAGAGGCGGCAAAGGAACTTCCCTCGGACCTTGCAGGTTATCCCTTCACCCTGAGCATAGGGGTGGTGTACTACTCGGGGAAGGAAGCTGACATCACATCAGAGGACATTGCAAACCGGGTAGATATAGCCGTTAAGAAGGCCAAGGCAAAGGGCGGCAACCACATAGAGATACACGACGAAGAGACAGAAAAAGAGATACAAGAGAGGTTCTTGATAGCCAGAGAGCTGGCACAGGCCATTGAGAGCAATAGCCTCACCTGCTTCTTGCAACCCAAGGTTGACCGAGAGAGGAGAATAAGGGGAGCCGAAGCCCTTTGCAGGTGGATACACCCCGAAAGAGGTTTCATATCCCCCGGTGTCTTTATCCCCGTAGCAGAAGAGACCAACCTTATCCCAGAGCTTGACTACTGGATACTGAGGCAGGTGTGTCAGGTTTTGGCAAAGATTGACAACCCTCAAATCTCCCTCTCTTCCAACCTGAGCCCCAGGACCTTCCACAACACAGACATTGTGAACATGGTCAAGAGCATACTCGCAGAGACCGGCGCCAACCCAGAAAGGCTGATTCTGGAGGTTACAGAGGCCCTTGTTATTGAGGATGTTGAAGAGGGCATAACCACCATGAAAGAGCTGAACTCAATAGGGATAAGGTTCTCCATAGACGATTTTGGCACCGGATACTCCTCCCTAAAGTACCTGCAGCGCCTGCCCATCTCTGAAATAAAGATTGACCGAGGTTTCCTGCTGGACATCCCCGACAATCGCTCAAACATGGCTCTGGTTGAAGCAATAATCGGAATAGCCCAGGCCATGAACCTGAAGATAGTGGCAGAGGGAATAGAGACCGAAGAGCAGGCCCGCCTGCTTGACGAAAAGGCCGATGTTCTTCACCAGTGCTTCCTTTTTGGCAAGCCTATGCCCATAGAGGAGTTTTTGAAGCTGCTGTAGAATTAACCCACCATGGTCAATAGCTCTTTGGCGTAGTTTTTTATCCTCTCAAGGCGAGACTCAAAAGGGAAGTCCTCTTTCTTCTCCCGGGCATTTCTTTCTATCTCAAATGCCATTTCTGAAGCCATGCCAATCCCAAGGGATGCAAGGGAACCCTTCAAGGTGTGGGCAGTACGAGAGGCATCCTCAAACCTCTTCTCAGAAAGCTCACGCTGAAGGTTTTCTAAAAGGGATGAGAGGGTCTCTGCCGCCATCTTCAAAAACTCCTCCTCTTCCCCTTCCTCCATACCGGTCACCTTCCTCACATGCTGCTTGATCTCAGCAAGGGATACAGGCACATCTGCCTCCCTTGAGTCCTCCGTAGCTGTGAGAAGATCCTCCTCTTTAGTCTCTACCTTAACTAAAGCCGATGAGGCATTTTTACCCTTAACCCCCAAAGAGCAGAGAACATCGGTAACATCCTCGGGAGTGAAGGGCTTTGACACATAGGCATCCATACCTGCCTGAAGACACATCTCCTTATCGCCAGAAAGGGCATGAGCCGTCATGGCCACGATTATGGTGTGCTTATTCTTCAGCCTCTCTTTGAGGCTTTGGGCCTCATCTTCAGACAGGAAGGGCAGCTCCACATCCTCTCCCCTCTCAATGGCTCTGATAATTCTTGTGGTAGTTAGCCCATCCATCTGGGGCATCTGAACATCCATGAACACCACATCAAACTCCCGATGGGACAGTATTCTCAAAGCATCTATCCCACTACCAGCCTCAACCACCCTATGGCCCTCTTTGCTCAACATTCTCCGCGCAAGTTCCCGATTAACATCGTTGTCTTCAACCACGAGAATATCCAGAGAGCCAAGGGCGCAGCTAAGATGGCTGGGAACAAGCTCCTCATGGGCATCGTAGGCCTTATCCATGGGAAGCACGAACCAGAAGAGAGAGCCCTTCCCCTCCTGGCTTTCAACACCGATCTCGCCGCCAAGCATCTCCACAATGGCCTTTGATATGGCAAGACCAAGCCCAGTGCCTCCAAACCGCCTCACCACCGAGTCGTCTGCTTGCCGGAACCTCTCAAATATTATGTCCAGTTTGTCTTGAGGAATCCCAATGCCCGTGTCTTCAACCTCAAAGAGAATCTCTGCCCTGTCCAGATCGTCTCTTTTAACCTTGGCCCTGACCTCAATCTCTCCCTTTTCGGTAAACTTGAGAGCGTTGCCAATAAGATTGACCAGCACCTGGCTGATCCTTAAAGGATCGCTCAAAAACATCTGCTCACGGTCAACCTCACAGGCGACTTTAAGACTGAGACCCTTCTCTTCAGCTTTGAAAGAGAAAAGGCTTTTAACATCATCCAAGAGCCCGCAGATATTGAATGGCTTCATTTCAATCTGCAGCTCTCCTGCCTCTATTTTGGAGAGGTCAAGAATGTCGTTGATCAAAGAGAGCAGGGTCTCTGCAGAACGCAGAGAGGTACGAAGGTAGTGCTCCTGCTCGGGATCCAGCTTCGTGTCCAAGGCTAGTCTGGTCATCCCTATTATGGCGTTCATGGGGGTCCTTATCTCGTGGCTCATGTTAGCCAAGAACCTGCTTTTTGCCCTACTTGCCTCTTCAGCCCTATTCTTGGCCTCAACAAGCTCCATCTCTATCCTTTTACGGTAGGTTATATCCTCAACTATCCAGATGAGGCGGTGGTCCTCTCCCCCCAGCATGGTGCCATAGACAGCCACCCAAGCCTTCGTGCCATCCCTTCTGGTTATCTCAAACTCCCCTGAGGCCTTTCCATCTCTTTTAAGGCGAGAATAGAGAAGCTCCGCCACCCTATCTTCCATAAAAGAAGCCGCTATCTCTTCAACCCTTAACCCCACAACCTCCTTCTCAGAGACCCCAAAGATCTCTTCAACTTTCTTGTTGATCTTCTCTATAACTCCCCGTTTCGCGTAGATGAGACCTATGTCCATATGATCAATTATGGCCTCTATCTCTGCCGTTCTCTCCTCAAGGATCCTCTCAAGCTCCACCTTCTCTGTGATATCGCTCTTAATGGCCATGAAGTTTGAGATGGTTCCATCAAGACTAAAAATGGGGGCTATAACCGCATCCTCCCAGAAGAAGGTTCCATCCTTTCTTTTGTTGTAGATTCTGCCCCGCCACACGTCTCCTGCGAGAATGGTTAACCACATGTCCTCGTAAAACTCAGGGGGATGATAGCCTGATTTTAGGACCCGGGGATTCTGGCCTATGGCTTCTTCTCTCGTGTATCCCGTCATCTTGGTAAAGGCAGGGTTCACATAGACTATGTTTCCTTGAACATCCGTCACCACAATGGAAGAGGGAGCCTGTTCAATGACGGAAGAGAGAAGCCTTATGGTGCGAAGTTTCTCCTCCTCTTCTCTTCTATCAGATACAAAGGCAAAACGAGAAACGGGTCTTCCCTCTTCGTCCTTAATGAGGGTGCCGCTAATGAGCACCGGAACCTCGCTCCCATCCTTTGCAATAAGAGAGACCTGAAAAGAGGTCTTCCCCCTATCTCTGGCCTTGCGAGAAGCCTCCATGAGCAGGGGCTTTTCTTTCTCATCCACCAGGTCAAATGGGGTCTTCCCAATAATCTCCTCTTGCTCCATATCCAGCATATTACACAGGGCTGGATTGGCGTAGGTTATCTTAAGGGTATCAACATCAACCTCAAAGAAGCCCTGGCTGGTGTTCTCTATCACCCCAGAATACTTTTCCTTCACCTTTTTCAGAAGAGCCCGCTCTTTTTCAAGGTGTTCGCTTAGCTCTTCAAGGTGTTCTCTCTCTCTTGTCATGGCAAGACCCAACAGGCCCACTATGAGCATGGCCACAAAGAATCCCCCCAGCAACCACCTCAAAGGCCTTAGAAACGACCCCATGGTCATCTTTACAGCATTGGCTGACAGAATATTAACGAGGTAGAGCCTCTCATCCACTATGGAGGAAGAAAAGAGTAGATATTCGTTGCCCCCCACCGTAACCGAAAGTTCTTTATTCTTAATCAGCCTGATCCAGGTGCCCCTTGGAAAACCCAGAGACTCCACCTTTGCAAGTGGAAACTGGCCGGTGCTCTCCAACTTTCTCTTAAGTTTTTCAGATAGAAGCTCTAAGCTCCATACTCCACTTCCAGAGGATAGAATCCCGTCTGGAGTGGCAAAGGCGACTATGCACTTATCAACACCTAAGTTTTCCGCCTCTTCAAGGGCTATCATGGTCTCTCTGGCAACGCCTTTTAACACGGCCGTCGGTTTTATCATTGCCACGATAGCCCCTACGGGTTTACCCAGGTAGAGAATCCTTCTTGAAAGGTATATCCACACACTGCCTGTAGAGGGATCCCCTGCCAGATACACTCCCCTGCCCTTATTAATAGCATCCTTGAGGTAGGGTTTAAGCTCATATATCCGCTTATCTGCAGGAACAAAGGTTCCCATAACCCAACTGCCGTCCTTAGCGAGAACAAAGGCCTCCTCTATGCCGTGGCTTCCCTTTAGAGAGAGCAGCAGGCGGTTAATGACGGAACTCATCTGAATCTTGTTGAGCTGACCAGCCCCCCAAAAAGTGCTATTCTCGTCCTCTCCCAAAAAGTCCTCTAAGGAGAGATCGTTAGCCGCCACATCAAGCTCCATGTCAACAATGCCCAAGTAGTCTTTGATTAATCGGGCGTGATCCACAAGGTACAGGCGCACATCCTCTTTGTGACTATCCAGGGCAGACCTGTAAGTGCTCCATCCCACCACCACAGCAGCAAAGAGAACCACCACGGGCAGCCAGTATCTTTTAAGGCTAAAGTTTGAGAACACCCTCGTTCCTTAAACCCCTATCAAAGTTTTCACGACCTTATCCCCTTAAACGGTCAATGGCAAGAAAGGCTAACACCCATCACAAATCTAAACAAATCCCAACAGAAACCCCTTCAGCCTTCTTCCCTTCTCCGGCCACAGATACTCATCCATCTTTGCAACGGTATGGCCACAGAGTACAACTCTATACCTTTGGGAGAAGAGAGCCTTCAAGGCAACGGCAAGGGACTCAGAGCTTCCAAAGCTGTAATAGACAGCACCTTTACCCAGGATCTCTCTCACAGAGGGAAGATCAGGGGCAAATATAACTCCCCGTAAGGTTAGATAGTCTGCCAGCTTGATACCCTCATTTGTGGCAATGAATCCGCTGTAGTCTCTCAGTTTCTCCAAAAGCTTCCGGTGGGGAAGAAAATCCGCAAACTCAACATTGTGGGCCCTGAACCTATTTTTATCTTCTTCACCCCCCCCGAAGACGGTTAGCCTGAGCCCCGGTAGAAGCCCCATGGCCCCCATCACCACCCCAAGGTCTTTGGTTCCCGCATAGGCCAAAGAGAGACCCTCTCCTCTCGCCTCAAAACCTCGGTGGGTCCACCCGTACCAGAGGTGAAGAGAGGGAACCCCCAAAGAGAGCAAGCGGCGATGGGTCTCCTCCACGGCACACACCACCCCGTCTGCCCTGTTGAATATCCACTCTATCCTTTTACGCCGCTCAAGAGGCTCTGAAATCCCGGTCTCTGGATCGTTCTTGAACACCCCAGCCTTTCTGTGGGTCTCAAAAACGATGGGTCTCCTGTGAAGGGGCTTTGTGTTGATGGCGAGTCGGGCCCAGCGCTGACTTCTGGTGTAAAAGACCGTTCTCTCCCCTCTCAGGGAGAAGAGCAACCTCCAGTCCCTCTTCGCCTCCACCATTGAGAAGTTTGCCCCACGGGGAGACACCCCGTAGGTCTCCTCTATCTCTTGGGGGGACAGCCTGCCCTTGGCCACCACCAGAACCACCTGCACCCCCAACTGGCTCAGGGCTGCACAGGTTTTGAATATCTGAATGGAGTGGGCCTTCCTTGATGGAACCTCCATCTGGGAGAGATAGACCACTCTTAGGAGAGCAGACAAGACTCAATCCACGAATAGATCCACAAAAGAGGCGCTGTTCACGTCAACCAGGCCTCTGTCGGTGAGTTTGAGGCTGGGAATCACCGGTAGCGCCAGAAAGGAGATGTGCATGAATGGAGAGGCCCCTTTGGCCCCAAGGGCCTCTGCAGCCCGGTCAACCTCACGGCACCTCTCTACAACCCATGAGAGCGGCTTGTCAGAGAGAAGCCCCGCTATGGGCAAGGGCAAAGAGGCAACCACCTCTTCTCCATCTACCACCGCAAGGCCGCCACCCATATCTATCACCGCTTTAACAGCGGTCTCCATCTCTTCGTCGCTGGCTCCAACCACCACGATGTTGTGGGAATCATGGGCAACGCTTGAGGCAAGAGCCCCTCTTTTAAGGCCAAATCCCTCCACAAAGCCCACCCCAACGTTTCCCGTGGCCTTATGCCTCTCAACCACCGCTATCTTAAGGATGTCCCTGGCAGTATCAGCCACAACGTTATCGCCCTCAACAAGGGGAATGTGGTGCTCTTCACCGGTGGTGATCTCGTTCTCAATAAGGGTGATCACCCTTATCTTCCTTCCCGGCTTATGGTTCACCCTGAAGGGATGAGGGGGCAGCTTCACCCTGCAGCTATCCCTGAAATCAAGCACCGTTTCCTTGCGAAGGGGAACCACAACCTCTCCATTTTTGGCCACCACCTCTCCCCTCTTCAGCACCAGGGATACATTGAACTGGTTTATGTCGTCCACAACCGCAATGTCAGCCAGATATCCCGGAGCCACCGCCCCTCTGCGCTTTAAATCGTAGTAGAAGGCAGGATTAAAGGTGACCATTCTGACGGCGAGGTTGGGCGCCATGCCTAAGTAAACCGCCTTTTTTAAGAGGAAGTCCGCATGCCCCTCGTTGAGAAGGTCCACAGGGGTCCTGTCGTCGCTCACAAGGGTGAACCTTGAGACCCCATAGGCCCTCACCAAGGGCACTATGCTTGACATGTTCTTAGCGGTGGAACCCTCACGGATCATGATGTACATGCCCCTCTTCAGCTTCTCCTCAGCCTCCATGAGGTTGGTGCACTCGTGATCAGAGGTTATTCCAGGGGCGCAATAGGCCGAGACATCCTCGTTCATGAGCCCGGGGGCGTGGCCATCAACCCTCTTGCCCATACCAAGGGCCAGGGCCACCTTGCTCAGGGTAGCCTCGTCTCCTGCCAGCACCGCAGGGTAGTTCATCACCTCACCAAGGGCCAGCACCTCTTCTCTGGCCAGCAATCTCTTCAGCTCTTCAAGACCAAGGGTGGCTCCCGAGGTCTCAAGATTGGTGGCAGGAACACAGGAGGGAGCGGTGAAGAAGAAGTCTAAGGGAAGGTCGTCTGCAGCCTCAATCAGGGCCTCAACGGCCTCAACCCCTCCCACATTGGCAATCTCGTGGGGATCCCAGATAACCGCTGTTGTCCCTCTGGGAAGCACCGCCCTGGTGAACTCCACAGGGGAGAGCATACTGCTCTCAACGTGTATATGGGCATCAATGAAGCCCGGCAGTATGAACTTGCCTGTAAGGTCTATAACCTCTTTCGCCCTAAACCCCTTCCCCACTGCAGCAACGTACTCGCCAACAATGGCCACATCTTTGCGCTCAATCTTCCCTGCAAAGACGTCTATGATTTGGGCCCCAGAGAGTACGAGATCCGCCTCTTTCCTCTTCATGGCCACATCTATGAGCCGCCGCATCTCCTCCACCTCCAAAGGGATGGGCTTTGCCATTACAGCCTCCCTGCAAGCATGAGCACCCCCATCACCAGAAAGAGCACTCCACCAACCCACCGAATCAAACGCTGGGGAAGCATCTCTCCCAGGGCATGGCCCACCAGCACCGCCAGCAGAGAGGTGCACACAAGGGCAGAGGCAGAGGCGAGAAAGACGATTAGAGCCGATCTTCCTTTGTCTGCAGCAAGCCCCAGAGTGGCAAGCTGGGTCTTGTCACCTATCTCCGCGAGAAAGAGTAGAAGAAAGGTGGAAGCAAACAGTTTCATTCCCTCGTTCATGGAGGGGTGGGTTACACCTGTAACCCCTTTTTGTCAAGCTTAACCCTGGGTTTCTATGGCTCCAACGGGACAGACAGAGAGGCAGGCACCACAGCCAGTGCAGGCGTTGGTGTCAACCTCGGCCTTTTCTCCCTCAAAATACAGAGCAGGGCACTCAAACCTCTCAACGCATACTCCGCAGCCGGTACACT